>CAMWSW010000035.1 GCA_947176975.1 uncultured Clostridia bacterium
GCGTAATACCGCCAAAATCTGTAGAAGCAAAATAAAAAATCATATTGTCCGCTCATATTGACAGAATCTGGTGCTGGTTGCACTCTTACAAGAACCCAAACACGATGATGATAAAGACGGGACTTGGCGTAGTAAGCGTCGTAATACTTATGATAGTATCTATCGTCACCGTAATACTTGAGGCAGGCACAAGCATTTCCTTTATGGGATTGAGCACGGCATTCAACAACGTATCAAGCAACAGTCACGACACGAAAGATATTGTAACCATCGTAATGTACTGTTTGCCTGTACTCTGTCTCCCGGGATTTTACTTCTTGACGCAATACCTATCTTATGACAAAAAGGTAGCCGCTCCAGGAGCAATGGATAACCTTTCCGGCGTAGCAACTGCAATCGAAGTAGCAAAGCACTTCCAAGAAAACGAAGAAGAGATTGCAAAAGACGCAAAGTTTATCGTACTCGGCACAGGCGCGGAAGAAAGCGGACTTATCGGCGCAATGGCATTCGTAAAGGCGCACAAGGATGACAAGGAACTCGTCAACGAGCATACGTACGCGCTCAACCTCGACTCATTCAGAGATATGGATCACTTCAATGTCGTAAAGAAAGACACGTTGCAATTCGTACCTTTCGATAAAGAACTTATGGAATTGTCAAAGCAAGCTATTGACAACTGCGGCGTAGAGTCTCACATAATCGAAAACCCCGTAGGCGGAAGCGATTCGACGGCATTTGCCAAAGCAGGCATCAAGACGATTACGCTCAACGCGCAAGACCCTCGTCCGACGGATTATTACCACACCACCAACGACGGTATGGATAACCTCAAAATAGACACGCTCGAAAAGGGATTTGAAGTGGTAAAAGAACTAGTTAGACTTATCGACGAAAAGTACAAAAATGCCAAAAGCGAGAATTAAATGTTAAAGATATTTAAAAATAAAAGCCCGAAGCAATTCGGGCTTTTATTTTATTTCTTTTTCATTGCGCGTTGTTCCTTGAGCAAATCTTGGTAACGTTCTATTTGGTCTTCGCGCAAATCTATCATATTCTTCGCTGCCTTGCAAGCTTGAGCGTCGGAAATGACGACTTCAGTCTCCTTGACTTTTATCTTCGTGCCGTCGCTCGTTGCGTCTCTCTTAATGTCCTTGAGATATTCGTCTTCCATCTTGAACAATGCCACCGTCGTGTCCTTCTTTATCGTCAACTTCAACAATGGATTTACTGTAGACGGTCCAATCGTAATGGAGTAAGTCGACTTCTTTTCCTTGCAGCCTTGCTTTGATAGCGCGTACTGTCTTAATCCGTCGAAGTATTTCTTTTGCTCTTTGCTGAGAGCCGCGTAAGCTTCGTCAAGCGTGAGACGAGGCGCGACTTCCTTCTTTGGCTTGCTCGGAGCTGACACGTGGATTTTTACTTCTTTCTCGACAACCTTTTCGACAACTTTCTCGACCGGTACTTCCTTGACTACTTCTTTCTCGACGATTTTTTCCACTTCGACAGGGACTTCTACCTTGACTTCCTTCTCGACTATTTTCTCTACGGGTACTTCGACGAGTTTCTCCACAATCTTTTCGACGGGTACTTCTTTCTCGATTACCTTCTCAACGACTTGTGGCATAGCGTCTTGCTTTGCAGACAATTCGGCAAGTTCTTGCATTATAATTCTTTGTCCTTCGATAAGGCTATTGATAATATCGTCGTTGACGTTAGCAGCTGCGACTTCGCGCTCAACTATTCTTTCAGCAGGTTGTTCGGCAAGTTGTTTCATCAACTTTTCAATACGCTCTTCGCTTTGAGCGTTTTGCTCCAAAAGTCTTTGTACGAGTTCGTCATTGACCGAAGATTGCGTTGCAGGTGGCAATTGCTGAATATTACGCGACATAGCGTCGTCTATCATTCCGCGGATTGCGCCCATATCTATGTTCGCAATTTGCGCGCCGTTGTTGCCCATACCCATAAACATCATTCTCAGGTTTTCTTCTTTCTTGCGCTGATATTCTTGGAATACGTCATCATACTCTTCTTCGGCTTTGTTACGTCTACTCTTTGCGATGAGCATTATTATGAATGTCACTACCGCCAACGCCATAAGTACGCACGCTATTGCTGTCCAACCGGATATTGCTAAGCCAAGAAACGCTCCTGCGTAGACGGAAGATTCCAACTTGTCGGATTTCTTGTTGAACTTCTTTCTCTCTTCCTCGTACTTTGCCGTCTTGGATATAAATAAAATTATCAGTATTATAGATATAAGACTTGCTATCAACTGCCATAGCGGTATATCTTTGAGCATTTGAAGTATCTCTTCAAGAGAGCCTGCGCTTGTAGGCGCTTTGTCGTCTTTCTTCTCAAATTCATGCGGTGGTAAATTGTCTATATCTATTATGTTGCCATCCTCGTCGACGAAATCGAACTTATCCTTTTCGTCGTCGGGTATCTTAACTTTGACGGTATAGTCTTCTCCGTCCACCATATCTTTTGGGTCGACTTTGTTGCCGTCTTTGTCAAAATACTCATACTCGGGATGTATTTTGTCTTTGTACTCGTCGGGTATCTTCAACTCGGGCGGATTCTTGGTATCGTCCCACTCAAAAGGTATCTCCTTTTTGGGAGTTACGCTCGTTCCGGAATTGCCCATCTCAAAGGACTTAGGTTCACTCGTCTCCGGCGTAGCAAGCGTATTGCCCTCTGCGTCTACAAACTCAAAATTCTTTTCATAGCCAGCGAGCAACCTTGCAACCACCGAATACTGTTTTCCTTTTTCCAATGCGTCTTCGTTAATCTCGTTTCCGTCGGCGTCGTAATAGATATACTCAAACTCAACCAAATTCTCATAATCTTGCGGAATAGTAAGCGTAGGCGTATCGCCTTGCGTATTCCAATTAGAAGTCAACTTTGCCCTATCTATTATCCAAGCTATCTCTTTATCTTTGCTGTCCGCTCTTGTCGCAGTATTCCATTCGTAATTATCGCTATCCAATAGACTGATTGTAGCGTAATAAGTTGCTGCGTTAACAGCCGTCGTATCGCCTGTAATTCCCATAAGATTGGAATCAAATCCTATGAGCAGACCGTCAAGAAGATTATAAGTATTGCCATTGTATACCATACTTTGCGAAACGTACGGTATATCCAAAACGCCTCTTACGATTTCAAATGTGAAAGTGACGTCGTCCGTAGTATCGTCGTCCCAAGAGGTATTGGTTTTGTCTATCAATTGGGCTGTCGCCGTATAAAATCCTCTCTCCAAACCTTGATTGCCAGTCAACGTTACGAAATTGACGTTTAATCCCGTCGGTATATAAATCTGCTGTTGTCCGTTGTACTGAATAGTACCTCCGTTTTTCGGCTTGACAAGTTTCAATTTTTCTATCTCAACGTTAAATTCCACAGCTGATTTATCAATGGTATTGTCATCGGTAATCCAAGAATAATTGAGTCCGCTCTTTATACGAATTGTGATTTTATACTCCCCGACGTTTCTAATGTCTTCCGCAGGCATTATTATATCCATAACGGTAGCGTCAAAATTCGTCAATAAGAAGTCAACCGCCGTATGCGTTTCGCCGTCGAAAGTAATCCAATTTATGCCAAGCGTAGGCTTGTTGACAAACGTTATCGGAGTATTCGGCTCTGCATCCGTCACAAACTCATACTCGACTTCTCCGTCGATAACCACGTTGCCTACGTATTCGGCTTTTACCGCCGCAATCTTTTTAAATGCCGTAGAGAAAGTATTGTCAACCACTCTTTCAGTCACGGGATTGCCTTCTATATCCGCATAGCAATACTCAAAGAATTTGGGCAACGTAGCAAGGTCGGGAATTGTCGTGGAATCCTTGCCGTTATCCACCCAATCGGTAATATATACCGAATATTTCTCCACCATGATTGTAATCGGCGTCGTCTGACTTTGCCACTCGACGTTGGACTTGTCGTTGTCTATAATGATAAGATCAAACGTAAGAGTATATACGCCGGAATCGTAAGCCGAACTAATATCGGTAAACATTGCTCCGTCTTTTGTCGCGCTTATCGCAACGTAGTTTTCGTAACCGCTTTCAAATCCCACTAGCGCGCTCAAATCGTGAGTATTGCCGTCAAATACCGTCCACCCGTTGTTAAATTCGGGAGACTTGATTATGCGTTTGTCAATTCCCCAAGGCTTTGTCTGCAACAAAATTGCGGGCAAAGTAAAATCGTAATTATCCCATGCGTTTTCGGCAATTTCAAATCTCGCTTGATAATCGCCCGCCACGCTTGCCGATCTTATCATTCCGTCGCTCATAGGATAAGATATAAACGGTAAAAGTTCTTCTGGTACGCCTATAAGCGTCATCGTGTAAACCACTGCATGACCGTCTACTCGAGTGTAAATAAGGTCGGCAATATAAGGCGTAGCCGTAGAGTCGTTGCCTACCGTATATCCCCATATCATATCTCTTGTATCCAATTCCTTTTTGGCAATCGTCACTTGGAATACGGTGTCAAAATTGGGAGCGTTGTATTTGGTATTGTCGTAATTAAACGTTACGTTTAAAGTATGATTTCCCGCAATTGTAACTACGTTACCCGTAACTGAAGCCGTAAGACCAGTTATTTTGTCCACTCCGACAAGCGCAATGCTATGAGGCTGTCCGTCATACGCGAATTTGACTTCCTGTCCGCTTGCATTTCGCCACTTGTTTTGCTCGAAGTCGTATGTTGCCGTCGCTCCGCCGATACTCGTCTCCCATCTAAGTCCCGATACGTCAAAGTCGGCTTTTTGAATCTCAAACTCATACTCGTCGCAATTTTCGTCTATATATGCGGAACTCGAATCACTCAAAGATATTACTACCCTATAATTTCCAACGTCGGTAGGCGCTCCGCTCAATTTGGTCTGTCCTTGATAATACTCTATAATGATAAGATTTGCAGGTACTTTTCCTTCATTGGCGGTGATTTCCACCGTAACCACGTACGGAGAATTTCTGTAAGGATAACTTGCCTTCAACAACTCGCCGTCAATCTTTGCAACGAGTTTAACTACGTATTTATTTTCGCCTATTGAGAACTTATACGGATTGGTTTGTCCGCTCGCAAAGACCAAAGTATAATTACCCGCATACTCGGCTTTTAGACTTGCCTCAACGAAAAAGGATATTTCGCTATTGCCGTTGCTTGAATCCAACACGTCTTGCTCGGTAAGAACTTTGCTCTTATCTATATTGCCTTGCGCATCCACTCCGTAATAGACGTAATCCACCATTGCGTTGGTAAGAGTGTCAGTCGGTTGCAACTTAGGCAAAGTGACGGTATTATCGCTGCCGCTCTGTCTCCAAGTTGCGGAAAGTTCCGCCTTTTTTATCTCCCAAGCGCGCGACCAACTAAACGGTCCGATATAGCTATCTGCATTCTGTTCGTCGGGTATGATATAATTGTCTCTGTACGCATTAGCGACCGTAAACGATACAATAGCGTTATAACTGCCTACGTCGGTTTGCTCGTTGCCGGTATACGTCGCAGTCAATCCTGCGGGAAGTGTGCCTTTGAGCGTCACACTTTGCGAAACTGCGCTGTAAGGCAAAGCAGAAGTATAATCCCAAGTAAGAGCCGACAAATCGTACTTGGCTTTGTCAATCATATAAGTCAAGGTAAAGGATAGTTCTTTATATTCATATCCCGCAATTGAAATAAGATAAACCGTAACGGAATACGGATTGGGACTTGCATTTGTTACTACCGTATCTCCCGAATATCCGCTTGCCTGCTCCGTCTTTACTCTCAATCCATAGCCCTCCAAATTCGACGTGTCGATTGAGAATGCGAATTGATTTCCGTTGTACGTCATTCTTGCAGTCTGCAATCCATTGCCAATTTGCGTTGTCTTTCCGCCGTTGACGTATTGCCATACGATATCCGATGCCGTGAAAGAAACCGCACTTCCCACGATAGTGAAGGGAACGCTCTTTGTATCAGCGGACAATACGTAATTTGCGTTTTGATTTTCATAACTGTTTTTGTTGGACATTCTTACGAAGAAAGTATAATCTCCAGACGCAAAATCACTCGGTATCGTGATAATTCTCTTATGATAATTATCCCCGTCATACGTCATATATTGGTCTAATGCTATCTCTTGCGCGTCGGGGTCTATACTGCTACCAACGCCCTTAACGCAATAGAAATACAGCTCCGTTCTGTCTCCTTCAAGACTATCGTCTGTTATCTCGATTACTCCCTCCGTTCCGCTATTCCAACTCGTGGGCGCTTTGATTTCCACTTTCAACGGCTTTGGAGTAATATTGATTTCAAGATCGTATCCTCCCGTCTTACCGTTTTGCCATTGCGTAGTTTGGCTATCTGCAAGTTCTATTCTTATTTTGTAAGTTCCCACGTCTTTAATTGAGACGGTATGAATCTTCTTATCGTAATTCACACCATCGGGAGTCGTTACCGCTACGTCAACATCCACCACGTTGGAAAGTTGGAAGATATAGTTTTGCCCGTTATACTGTTCTGTTACCGAGCCTGCAACGCTAGGTCTGACAACCCTTCTCTTTTCCACGTCAAATTCAATCGACACCTCGCCGTCTATTTCATAAGGACAATCGTTTTTGACGCTTGCCACGGCTTTGTACTTTCCTATCGCCGTAGGCAGTTCGGTAGAATTATATCCTCGTCCGTCCGTGCTTACGTACGTAAGTTCTATAACAGGCGCTCGCCCGTTAGAATCGGTGTCATCCTTATACACGTCACCTAGAGAAGATACGTAAGGAATCTTATCCGAATCCAATTCCAACGTAGGCTTTATTTTCTTTTTTGTGATAATAAAGTTAAAATATCGTACTTTACCGCTTTCATCGCCATTACCCTTGCTTGGGTCGGGGTCTCCCCTAAATACATCATCTTCATCTATGGAAGTGATTGTTACCTTTAATCGATACGTGCCGACCTCTTTAATTTCACCGTCTAAGCATTCTAATCTCATATTGGTATCATCAAACCAACTCATATCGCTTGACTCTATTATATCCGCTAAACTTTGAGACTCTCCGTTGTATGTAATTTCAATGTCTTGTGGCACTCCAAAAGAATTTGCATTCTCTGCGGCAAGTCTTAAATTAAGGTGAAACGCGGGACGAATTGCATGACTATAATTACTTACAATCGCATCTGTCATACCTATGCTTGTGCCATTCGAACCGAGTAAGTAGGCACCATAATAACGATGATATATTGACGATCGAATCCAAGTATGACCGCTGCTATTAGCCCGTTGATTGTCAGATAATTTCCACAATCCATCCTCTCCACTTACGCCTGTCTCCGCTACACTTGGCAACCAAACCTTGTCATTTGCCCATCCTTTGTAAGCCTCATTATCTACTGTCGCATTAGTTAAATAATTGTATTTTGCATCGTATGAGCCGCCAATATCTAAAGCGTCATTATTATTGTCGTATCTAAAACTATCATAAGCAGAAGACAAGACATACTCCGTTGCCCTTTGGACATGTTGCCATTGCATATTGTCAGGCACTTCAATAAATTCCGCCAAGCTGCCATTCACACCTTGCTCTTTTGTCATTGTGTAGATTGCCCATTCATTTGTCGCAACCTGATCAACAGTAGTAAGCGAAGTAACATTATATTTCGTAGCATATTCGCCACCGTTGTTGAGTACAGATGCACGCATATAACTCGTGCCGTACATACTGTTAGGATATCTACCTATTTTATTTTCGCCTTGCGTGTGCCACTTTGCTGTTTTAACAGTATTATTTTCATGTGTCGCAAGCCAAAGTGAAAGAATAGGGTCATCTGTTTTACTGCGAGATACATATGCAGCGGTCCATTTCTTTCCGCCAATAGTTACTGTTACGTCCTTTCCGTCATTGAAACCTCTAATATCCTGAGCAGATATGGCAGTATTTCCCAATGTCTCCAACGTATCCATATTAGGACTTTTTGCTCCGCTTATTTGAGATATTAACTCCCAAAACGTTTGTCTATCAAAAACATCACCATTAGTCCTGCTAGCATAACCCGATATCAATAAATTTCCCAAATTCGTTGCCTGATCGTCAGATATGTTTCCTTTTGTCAAAGTAAAAGCGTTTGCGATTCCTTCCCCGCCTAATATTGCGCCTAAACAACCCAACACTATTGCAAGCGTTAAGATTGACACTACGACTATTTTTATTCTTCTTTTCTCGTTCGTCTTATTCATAATTGTTCCTTTAATTTTGTATCGCCTTTATTCCAAAAAAGGTATACTTTTACTGACCCAAACATATTGCAATTTTTTTTTGCGTAAAGTATAATGTAATCGTAAAAATACGCCATTTCACAGGCAGTCAGTAAAAGTATACTTTTTTTGGAATTGAGAAAAAACTCTATTGTTTTAGAAAATTATTGAATAAAAAATACCGCTACCTTTCGATAGCGGTATAATTATTTGCTTTTATTTGATTACTTCAATTCAGCAAAGTACTTGATAGTTCTTACCATTTGGCTGGTGTAAGAATTCTCGTTGTCATACCAAGATACGACTTGTACTTGAGTATTGCCGTCTTCCATCGGAGCAACCATAGTTTGAGTTGCGTCGAAGATAGAGCCGAATCTGCTTCCGATGATGTCGCTGGAAACGATTTCGTCGGTGTTGTAAGCGAAAGACTCGGTAGAAGCAGCCTTCATAGCAGCGTTGATGCCGTCCTTAGTAGCTTGACCCTTAACTACTG
>CAMWSW010000036.1 GCA_947176975.1 uncultured Clostridia bacterium
TCTGACATCTGTACCTCAGGAGAAATTGCTGACTTGTGAGCATGTAAACATGTGAACATTTCCACTATTTTCTTCTTGGGTATCTTAAATTTAAACTTGCGCGAAGTCTCTGTCTCTCCTGCGCCCGGATCGCCCTTAAACTTCAAACCTTTTTCCGCCGCTTCTTTTTTGATAGTTGCAATCATATCGTATTCGCCGTTTTCAATCTTACCCGTTGAGCCGTCTTCAAATGCGACTGACATTAAGGACTCCGCGTACCAATCCGGAGCTGTCGTAAGCGAAGAAAAATCTTGCTCCAATCCGGTGTATCCCGATACCGACACGTCTTTCGGAGCGTCTATTGCGCAAGCCGCCAAAGCCGCATTAAGATTTAAGTGTATAGCAGGGCGGACAGCACATGATAAATATAAAAAATCGACATTAAATGCTAAAACTTCATTAAGTTCCTCATAAATTGAACAAACCCTTTGAATATTCGCCTGATTAGGTCCCCCATTTCGTGTATATACAATTGTTTTAGAATATGCATCCTCATCACCATTATTAAAATCGGCTTGTGTTCTATGTCCTATGGTCTTTTGCTCTTTGGAACATTTCCATAAATCCTTACAAGTATGCGATGAATGTTCAAATAAATCATCCATTGCAGGTAACCATATTTTATCTTGAGTCCATGAAGTTGGATAACAGTTTAGAACTTTATCTGTATAGCTTGAATTTACTTTACTACCTTGCCATGATGGGTCGTTTTGCAACATATCTTGCGCCATTTGCCAAGGCACTTGACTTGGTGTAACGATAAAGTCGCTCAAATCTCCGGTGGTGAAATCTACAAATTTATTTTTTGTCTTATCTTTCGTAGGATAAGGGTAATCTGGCGGGGCAACTGCCGTACCTTGTCCCCAATTGCCTAGATAACTACTGCCGTTGTTGAGAGTAACGTTGCGAATATAACTTCCGTCATATGAATTACAAACCATCCCGTTTTGCTGGGTTGTATAATCTTGTGCATAAGTTCCATCCGTCCAAGTACTTCTCTCTTGTTTGGACGCTTGCCCAGTGGTATCTACGCTAGCCAACCAAAGCGTAAGCACAGCGTTTTTCCCGTCCTTATCCTTTGCAAGGTATACGGGTATCCATACTAAGTCCTCATAAGCATTTTTGGCAAGATTGTAATAAGTACCTAATTTTATCGTAGTATTACTGCCAAAGCCCGTCGAGTTCTTGACGTCTCCGTTGGTTACGACGCCTTTTATCATTGCGTCTATATCGCTGTAACTTGCCTTTTTTGCAATCGCGTCGAGATTATCTCTTATAAACACCTCTTTATTGCTATCGTATAAGTTGTTTATCGCGCCCGACGGCAAAGTGGCGTACGCTGATGCAGTGTCGTCGGTCTTTCCTATAAACACTATACTACTCACTAATATTAGCGCAATACATATCACTATCGCTTGACACAAAAATATTATCTTTCTATTTGTCTTGGTCATAGTCTTTCCTCACTCGTTTTATTCCAAAAAAGGTATACTTTTACTGACTCAAAGGTATTGCAATTTTTTTAATCGTGAAGTATAATGTATTTGAAAAAATATGCCTTTTCACAGACAGTCAGTAAAAGTATACTTTTTTTGGAATTGAGAAAAAATTCTATTGTTTCAGAAAATTATTGGATAAAAATAGGTTTGGGATTTCTCCGCTTCACTTCGTTTCCATCGAAATGACGTTCATAATAACATATTGCGGAAATTCACGCATATATTGAAAAGAGGCATCTATGACAAAGCTATATTTTGACAATCCCCAAGGCGTGATTCTTATCGACGGCGTGAAATGCAACGGCAATATTGCAAATGCGGACGGAAGTTTTTGCATACAGTATACGCCGTACGACGACGATTATCTGCCAATAATATGCGCAGTCAACGGCAAAGGCAAATTGCGCGACGACGTGATATTCATACGCCACGGCAAAGATTATATCGTGAGATTTTGCCCCCAAAAAAGACCTTGCCAAAGACAAAGTCAAATATATATCCAAAAGGTGCTTGAGCCCAACGGCGGCGGAACGTCACACTGTCTGACTTGCCATATTGACGAAGTGTGCAAAATTAGCGTGGAGACGCAATCGGAGCTCATCACGCTGAATACGCCTTGCAAAGTAGCCGACGTCAAATTCTCATGTATACCTATAAGTAGCGGACAGCTCTTGACAATCTTTGCAAATCTTGAAAACGGCAAGAAGTACGCTTGCGTATTGCATTACAAAGACGATTATACTCTGCTGCTTGATTTGTGTTGCGACGATATTGTTGCCGAAGAAGACGGCTTGAGAGTGCGCGACTGCCTATGCGACACGCTTGGGCGCAGCTGTATACGCAAATTGAGTTTTTGCGGAGATTGCTTTGCCGAGCAAAGCCGTCACTTTGAAAACCATTGCGCCCACTTTTATATCGACGAAATCATACCTTACGCGCTAGTGGAAAGCGTGTGCTACGGCGACAATGATTGCGCCGCCGACTGTCTGTGTCCCGCTATGCGAGGTTGCAACCTCAAAGAATTATTCGGGGATTTTATCGGCATTTGCGACTGCTTGGATTATACGCCCTTTGAAATAACTTTGCTCTATTCCGACTGCTGCGGTCTTTATACCAAGACTTTTAGATTTGACGTGCGTCAAGGCAAAATTCAAAAAATTAAATTAACGTAGATTTGACATTGCTAATCTTGCATATATTCAGATATATATGATATAATTTATTTATTAAGAGCCCATTCTTAAGTTCGTGCGACGACCTTGCTATCGATTTGCGCGTCACTTAATCACGGTCTCTTTTAGAAAGACTTTTAGTGGAGTTATGTTAAATGTTTGAATTGATAGTCGTCATTATTGCGTACGCATCCATTCCGCTTTTTCTGTGGATGATTTTTGCAAGCATATCGGTGCGTACTACTTACTCAAAATACAACGCTCTGCCCGCAAGCTGCGGTATGAGCGCCCAACAAGCCGCAAGAAAAATACTCGATATCAACGGGCTTTTTGACATAAATATCGGCAAATGCTCGGGTATGCTGACAGATCATTTCGATCCGCGCAACAATACGGTATATCTGTCGCAATCGACTATCAACTCCTCTTCCCTTGCCGCAATTGCAGTCGCCGCTCACGAAGTAGGTCACGCAATCCAGCACGCCGAAGGATATACGCCAATCAAATTGAGAGGCGCGCTCGTGCCCGTCGTCAACGTGGTGTCAAGAATGATTACGCCGTTTTTGTTGCTCGGCATTATATTTGAAGTCATCGCAGTAGCAGGCACAAGAATTTCCGTGTACTTCTACTTCGGAGCTTTGATATGTTACGTACTGTACGCGCTGTTTACTTTCGTCACGCTTCCTTGCGAATACAACGCAAGCTCTCGAGCAAAAAAACAACTCGTCGAATGCGGAATACTAACGGAAGATGAAGTCAAGACGTCTGCAAAAGTGTTGAGTTGTGCTGCAAGAACTTATTTGATTTCTTTCTTCATGTCGCTTGCGCAAGTCGCAAGAATTTTGCTCTTGCTCTTAAGCGCAAGAAATCGTAATAATAGAAATAGATGAACGAAATGACATTAAATTTTTATTTGTAACCAAAAAGGTACGCACCTTATAGTACGTACCTTTTTTATTTCTCTAAATATCATTTCACAAAGTTTGACACATTACTCGGGTTTTACCTCGATTCTAATATTTGCGCTGACATTGGTATACACTTTGATTTCCACGTCGAATAATCCCGCCGTCTTGATTGAATCTTTGAGATTGATTTTCTTTTTGTCGATGTCGTAGCCAAGCTTTGCAAGTTCTGCGCTGATTTCTTTGGAAGTGACTGCGCCGAACGACTTGCCGTTGTCTCCGAATTTGATGACTACGCTTATTACCTTGCCGTCAAGGTCTTTTGCCATTGCCACCGCGTCTTCGTACTCTTTTTGTTTTTGTCTTGCAATCGCGGCGTTCTTTTGATTGGTCTCGTTGATGACTCCGGCAGTAGCTTGTTGAGCCAATCCCTTCTTTATCAAAAAGTTGCGGGCGTATCCATCGTTGACTTCGATTATCTCACCCTTTTTGCCTACGCTCTTTACGTCTTTTAATAGTAAAACTTTCATATTTCACCTCACTTACTTTTTTATTTTAGCACATAAATCCCAACATAGCAATAGGAATTTTGCCTTTAGAATAATTACGTTGAATTTGCCTATAATAATAGTAAAATTAGGAGGTGAAAATATGTCGGGACTTAAATGCACAACTCACAACTGTCAACACAATACCAACTGTCATTGCAACGCAGGCGTGATATGTATCAACAAAAACGGCGTCTGCAAAACAAAAGTTAAGCGCGAATACGGAGTACTCGAGCAGGAAAAGGCAAATATCGAAGCTGCAAAGGATTTTGATTTTGAAGACAACAGCGAAGTATATATTCAGTGCGACAGCACCAAGTGCAACTATAACCACAACAACGCTTGTTGCAGCCAAATAGTCAACGTGTGCGACGGCTTAATGCGTACGAAGTGCTTCACTAAAAAAGTGGAAAATAAATAATTAATAATGTTTGGCGATAAGAGAGGCTAGGCAAACCTAAAATGTATCTTTTCCGCCAATACAGCATTTGATTCAAACCGTCGTACGGAAAGTACGACGGTTTTCGTCGAATACTATCTTGACACAAAATCTACTATTTTATTCTTAGCCTATCTCTCTTCTCTCCAAACGAGATGGGAGTTTTTATATACTGCAAATATTTAATAATAAAAAAAGGTCGCCGCATTTTGCGGCAACCTTTTTTATTTTTAAGCTGTATTGGCGGAAAAGGCGCATTTTAGATTTGCCTAGCCTTATTTATCTCCCGACAACAAATAATCCATTGGATTTATTGCTACGTTGTCCTTGTAGAGTTCGAGGTGAATATGCGCTCCGTCTGCAATCTCTTCCAAAGCCGTGTCAGATACCTTGCCAATCACGTCGCCCTTGGAAACCTTGTCTCCTGCCTTCAACGTTACGCCGTCCATGAGCTTGTATACGGTGGTAAATCCGTCTTGGTGCTCAATAGTTACCGTTGCGCCGCTGTAGCTGTCTTTCGTCACTTCCTTGACTGTACCGGCAAATACGCACTTAACGTCGCTTCCTACCTCGGCATTGAGGTCCAATCCCTCGTGCGGGTGCCAATACTTGTGAGTATTGTTGAATACGTGCTCTTCCGAGTAGACTTGTCCAACCGTGTATTCATCAAGCGGATTTGCCATTACGAAGTCTTCCTTTGCCGGAGGAGTGATAGATGGCTTGTTGTCATCGTCATTTGGCTTTTCAGGTTGATTAGGCTTGTTGTCATCAGGGTTGACTACAGGCGGATTGTCGTTGCCGGGATTCTCATCGCCGGATACGATTGGCTTCATAACCGTGTCGCCGTCGTTGTTATTGTTGAGTACTACGGCTAAGGTAATCATAGTCGCGATTGCGAGAATACATATGATCATCAAGATGACGTATATATTCTTTTTGAAAAATTGCGCGACCTTTACTCCTGTCTGATTTGGCGCGCCCTGTCTCTTTTCTTTGGTGCGTTTTGTTTGCTTTGACATCTTTACTACCTCCAATTAGTAACTTCCCATAATCAGCGGAAAGCCCACGATGATATTGTCTTTATTGCTTACAATTTGAACGTTGATTTCTTGCTTGTCGATATATACGCTTTTGCCGCCCGCCTTGGTCTTACCGTAATACGTTACGCCGTCCTCAAGGTCTTGGGTAAACACTATATCTATCGAAAGTTTGTCCACTAGTGTATCTTCGCTTATCTTGTCTTTCGGATATATGTAAGCAACACCCAAAGTATTGTCCAGCTTGCAATCTTTTATACTCACGAATTTGTCATAATAATGATAAATATTGAAATTCGTCATTTCGTCCACTTGCTCGCCCTGCCCGACAAGCGGCGTATCGCATGAGTATATCTGCATTTCGCTTACCCCGTCGGGCAACTTTGCTCGATAGGACAAGCCCATCAATACCGCCGACAAAAAAGTGATTGCCAATATGTATATCGCCGTAGATTTCATAGCGTCCTCCGCTTGAATTGTTACTTTGATTTTTGACAGCAAAAGGGCTTTTATACTTGAAAAAAATAAATTATTTTGTCGATGAGAAGTTTAAATAAAAATCCCCTCTCGTTTGACGAGAAGGGAGAGATGAATTATCCGAGCAATGAGTCCGCCATTGCTATCGGCGAACATTCGTGAACTATCGGAGATAAATTGTAAATCAATTGAATTATGCCGTTGCAATCGTAATCGTCGCCCAAATGGTAGCCCACGTCGGGCATAAACCGCTTGGCGCTTTTGATAATATTGAGGAGCTTTGCGTCAAGGTCTTCTATCTCCTTGAGCAAATCCTGTCTGTATTCATAATGGATATATAGCCACTTGCTTTGGAATTTTCTATCCTTTACCATTGCTATCAAGTCGCTGACGTCCGTGTCCAAAATCTTGGCAAGAGCGCGACATCTTACGGACACGTCCGCAGGCGTAATCAAAGAGTATTCCTCAATTGACACAATCGCCTTGAAATACTTGACGAGCGCAATGGCGGCAAGCAACATACTCTCGCCTCTGTCGCTCGTGAGATTGACGTGCTCAATGAGTTCCGCCAATATCTCCACAGACGGCTTATAGGGCGCGTCGTACAGCTTGGCGTACTCCAACGTACCGTTAAATAATTTGGCGGTATCGGACATCTGTCCGTCGCCTATCAAAGAGTCCAATAAATCCTGCTCCGCCTTGAGCCTTGCGTAATCTTGAATACCCATCATATAATGTATATACTTCTTTTCCCAAAGCGCGACTCTGTGCGCCAAAATCGCTCCTACGCATTTTGCGTAATCTGCAAAATCATCTTTGCCGTCTTTGTCTATCAAAAGCTTGATTGGAAAAACGCCTTTGAGAGCATACCCCGTGCCGTACAAAAAAGGCGAATTGGTGACGAGAGCGTATTGCAAAGGTCTCATTTCGCAAGCTCTGCAAAGAAGCGCGGCTATCTCTCTTCCGCCTACGCCCAAGAATAGCCTCACGTCATCGGGACTGTTTGCTATATCAAGCGCGCTTTCGCTGTTGCACACGACTTCGTCGGGATATTCGACGTAAGTAATCTTGTATTCGAATTCGCTTACCTCTTTCACCGCCTTTTGGGCAAGTGCTTTATCACGGCTCAAATAGCACACGCATATATGTCCCATTGGCATAATATCCGCGACTATCTTTGCCACGTCGGAAGATATATTCTCGCTCACTTGCGTCAAAAATTTTTCCATACAAAAAAGATACCACTATTTTAAAGCAGTATCTTTGAATATCCTCTATAAAAAGGTCTAGTTTTGTCGAAACTCTTCTCTGCGCGCTATTCGGAATCGCTCTTGAGTATTTCCTCCAACGCAGATACGAGACTTGCCATTTCTTCGGGCGATCCCACCGTAATGCGCAGATAGTTGTCGATTCTGCCCATATTGAAGTGTCTGACAAGCACGCCTTTATTCTTGAGCTGATAATATATCTCGCTTGCAGGACGCTCGTTGTGTCTGACAAATAAGAAGTTGGAGCTGGATTGCAACACCTCAAAATCAAGCGCTCTCAATTCGTCGGCGACACTGTCTCTCGTGGCAATAATCTTGTCCACGCAAGAATTGAAATATTCGGTATCTTGCAAAGCGCGTATCGCTATGCCCTCCGTAAGCGCGTTGACGGTATAACTGTTGAAAGAATCCTTGATAGTCTTAAGACCGTTGATGAGCGCCGCATCGCCTATGGCGTATCCGCATCTTGCGCCTGCCAAAGAATACGACTTGGAGAAAGTACGCACTATAAGCAAATTGGGATATTTGCTGACGTAATTCGCCATAGAACAGTTGCAGAAATCTGCGTACGCTTCGTCTATGATTATTATCTTCTCGGGATTTGCCTCTATGATTGCCATCAAATCAAGTCTGTTGACGATAATTCCCGTCGGCGCGTTGGGGTTGCAAATTATCATACCTTGACACTTTGCCTGCTTAAAACTCGACACGTCCAACTTGAAATCGTCGGAAAGCGGTATCACAACCGAAGGTATCTCAAATACCTTTGCCCATACCTTATAAAAAGAATATGTCACGTCGGCATACGCTACTCCGTCGCCATTCGTATCAAAAAACGTGGGAAAACACAATGCGAGCACTTCGTCGCTACCGTTGCCGATAAAGACGTTTTCTTTTGCAAGTCCGTGCTTCTTGGCAATCTCCTCGGCAAGCGCAGTATTCTGCGGGTCGGGATATAACTTGAGTCTGTCTACGTCAAAATTCTTGACAAATTCTTCAACGCCCTTGCATGGCGGATAGGGATTTTCATTTGTATTAAGTTTGACGTAACTCTTATCTTGCGGTTGCTCGCCCGCTACGTACGGTTGAGTTGTTCTGCAAATCTTGGATAAATAATTCATAGTATTCTCCACAGCTTGATTGCAAGCCGATACTAATAGTGTATCAAGATTTTACCACATAATACGCCTATCCGTCAATGATTTATTTGATTTTCAACCTATAAGACTTTTGACTCTTCATAATAA
>CAMWSW010000037.1 GCA_947176975.1 uncultured Clostridia bacterium
AAATCAAGAATATAAAGTTAAACCAAAAAACTGCTTATATAATATTATATAATTATTAAGTTATTTTTGTTGACAAGAGAACGCAAATTATGATAACATACACACTGAGCCGCATGAGTAGGGTCCGAAAAGTGTCGTAGACCACCCGTTTCAGCGAGACTGGTAAGAGGAGGTATTCAATGTACGCAATAGTTTTGACAGGTGGCAAACAATACAAGGTAGCCAAGGACGAAATCATCAAAGTCGAGAAAATCGACAAAGAGATTGGCGAAAAGGTAGAACTTGACGTTGTTATGCTCAACGATGACGGCAAAATCGCTTGTGGCAAGGAAGTAGCAAATTCCAAGGTAGTTGCCGAAGTGGTCGCTCAGGACAAAGCAAAGAAAATCGTTGTTTTCAAGTATAAGTCCAAGAAGAACGAGCGTAAGCGTCAAGGTCACAGACAACCCTTTACTGCGTTGAAGATAGCAGAAATCAAGGCGTAATGACCAAGGTATTCGTAACAAAACAAAACAACAGCATTGTTGAGATAGAGTGCGAGGGACACACCGGCTACGGAGTGCAAGGAGAAGATATAGTATGCTCCGCCCTTTCGTCAATAGTACAGACGGCGGTTTTGGGACTCTTCAGCGTAGCAGGCGTCAACTTGGATTACAAGACTGACGACAAAAGAGGTTATCTCAAAGCTACTCTTCCAAAAAATCTCGACAAGGCGACAAGGCACGACTGCGACGTTATACTCAATACGATGATGTTGGGAATAGCAGATTTGCACGAAGGCTTTTCTGATTTTATAGAATTGGAGGTAAAATAATATGTTTATAAATATTCAGCTCTTCGCTCACAAGAAAGGTGTAGGTAGCTCCAGAAACGGCAGAGACTCCGAATCAAAGAGACTTGGACCAAAGAGATCCGACGGTCAATTCGTTTTGGCAGGCAATATTTTGGTTAGACAAAGAGGCACCAAGTTCCACGTCGGCAACAACGTTGGTATCGGCAAGGACGACACCCTCTACGCGCTTATCGACGGCGTAGTAAAATTCGAGCGCAAAGGCAAAGATAAAAAGCAAGTAAGCGTTTACGCAAAAGAAGTTTAATAAAAAGCCACTCAAACGAGTGGCTTTTTTTTGTTATATAGAGAGAACTATGAAAAATAAAAAATCACCTAGAAGTTTTTTAGATAACGTCTGTACCTATGTTACCATTATACTTGGCTCTTTAAGCGGAATTTTATTTGCTTTTAGTATAGTTTGCGCAGTAAATCATAGTTGGACCGAATTTGGAATTTACCTGGCAATTGCAATCGTTCTCTTAATTATTACTATACCGCTTATGTTTAGAGGCGATATTTATAAATGTCCCAAATGCGGACACGAATTTAAAATCAACCCATATAAATTATTTTTTACAAAAGGTATGTTGTGCGATTTAGAAGGTACGCCTACTAAATACGTAAAACTCAAATGCCCAAAATGCCATTCCAAAGATTATTGTAAAAGACGTTGGAAATAAATCAATACAACATCTTTGCCTTGTCGGGCAAGTCTAGTATTGCGCCGTGCAAGACTTTGATATCGATCTTCTCGATATGCATTCTGTCGTCGGGAGTGAGATAAATTCTCTTATCGCGCCACTCTCCTGCGCATTCCTTTTCCAATAATCTGTATGCAAAAATTTTATTGAATACGCTTGGCGCAACGGTGGCAAGCACAGCTTTGTTGTCATCGCAAGCAAAGACTTCGTTGAGCTTATTCTTGAGATGACCTGCCATCACCTCGTCAGACAGGACGTACGCGTTGCCCTCGCAATACGGACACGTCTGCAACATTACGCTCTCAAGCATACTTCTCGTCTTCTTACGCGTCAGCTCTACAAGTCCCAAAGGCGTCATACCTATTAGCGACGTTTTTGTTCTGTCTAAAGCAAGCGCTTCTTGCAAGACTTCAAGCACCTTTTGATTATGCTCGGGATTGTCCATATCAATGAAGTCTATGACGACTATACCGCCTATATTTCGCACGCGGAGTTGACGGGCAATTTCCCTTGCGGCAATGCAGTTGGTCTCGAATACCGTCTGCTCCAAATTCTTTTCCCCCACGTATTTGCCCGTGTTGACGTCAATGACTGTCAAAGCTTCCGTTCGGTCAATTATGAGGTACGCGCCGTTGGCAAGTATGACTTTGCGTTGCAAAAGTCCTTCAATCTGCTTGGTCAAGCCAAACTTCTTTTGCATACTCTCCTTACCGTCGTACAACACGAATAGGTCGGGTTTCTTTTCGTTGAGCGCAGAAAAAGCAACTTTGAATTCTTCAAGCAATTTCCTATCGTTGATTATTATATGGTCGACGTCGTCGCGAAGCATATCTCTCACTGCTCTGATAGCTACGCCCTCTTCTTTGTATATCAGCGCCCCCGCAGGCTTCGTCATATTTGCTTCCTTTATCTTTTGCCACTTGGCGACGAGTTCTTGTATCTCTTCTTGGATTTCTTCTTTGCTGCAATCGACGGACTGCGTACGTAGAATTATTCCGTACCCCTCGGGTTTAATTCCGTTGACAAAATCGACGAGTTCTTGCTTGACAGCTTCGTCGGTAATCTTACGGCTTACGCCCACGTAATCAATCTGCGGCATAAGCACGACGGAGCGTCCCGGCAAAGTTACGTTCATCGTAATTCTTGCGCCCTTTGATCCGAATTGTTCTTTGGTGACTTGGCAGAGAATCGTATCGCCCGCTTTAAGATTGAGTTTTTTATCCGTGACGTCCTTAAGGATTTCGCCGTACTCGAGGGTGTCGCCCGCATATAAGAATGCGTTGCGCTCCAAGCCGATATTTACAAAAGCCGCTTGCATACCGTTGAGCACGTTTTGCACTTTGCCTTTGTAGATATTGCCCACCAATCTCGTCATATTCTTGCGCTCTACCCAAAATTCAACGAGTTCGCCGTCAGACACGATACTCACTTGCGTATCACTTGGATTTACGCTTATCAAAATATCTTTCATTTAAGCAATTCCTCCACGTCGATAAAATTCCCCTCTTCGCCAACCAATTGCGAAATGCGGCAAATATCGTTGATTTTGATATCCACTTCGTATTTCTCATTGAGATGATTGACTACACTGTCTGCGCGCAAATTAGCATTGCCGCTTGCAAGACGCATATACAGCTTATTATTCTCCACTCGCAAACCGTATATCAACGGAGCGACGTCCTTTTCCACAGCTTGTCCTTTTTTGCTTGTGGATATGATATAACTTTGACAATTTGCAATATTTTCAATCTCTTTAGGCAAATTACCATTGCATACCGCCACGTAATCGCTTGCCGTTACAATCGCAGCCAAGTTAGGATTCTTATCTTTATAAAAACTCGCTACCGCGCGCATACCCGTAGGCATTGACGCGTTGTATCTCACGAGCATTTCGTCCTTGTCGATACCGTTGCATTCGACGGCAAAATACTCTGCGACAGACTGCACTCCAAGCGGCACGGGCGTGGTAGTATACGTCAACATATGCGGTACGTAGCCTTGAGAATACTTGACGTCTACGCCGGCTCTCTTGAGTCCTCTTTGCAATACGCGCAAGATATCTTTGTGCGAAACGTAACTCACGTCGTCTACTTTGAAATGCTTGAGTATTATCATATGCGACACCTCTCAAGTCTATTTGCTCCGCAACCGTTGCACTTCTTGAGACAGTTGGGCGTACACTTACCTTCGTACGCTTTGTGCCTTTCTTTGAGAAGATAGGACTTCGTCACGCCGTTGTCGATGATATCCCACGGCAATTCCTCATCTTCGTCAAATCCGTCCAAAAACTTTTGATAATTCACTCCGCTGAGCTCAAAAGCTTTGAGCCACTTGTCATAATCAAAATTCTCGCTCCAAGAATCGAATACGCATCCAAGTTCATACGCTTTGACGATAGCCTTTGCAAGCGATTTGTCACCCCTTGCAAATATTGCCTCAATAATTGAAGACTCCGCGCCGTGCCAAGAGTATTTGACGTTTTTCAAGCGCAACTTTTCTCTCATAAAGGCTTGCTTATCAAGCATTTCCTGCATACTTATTTGTCGCTCCCATTGGAATGGCGTAAGAGGTTTTGGTATGAATATCGAAGTTGAGACTGTGATATTGAGCAACTTGGAAGTACCGTGCTCGGCGTGCAATTTCTTGATAAGGTGAACTATATCCACTATACCTTGCAAGTCCTCTTGCGTCTCCGTAGGTAATCCCATAATGAAATACAGTTTTACGTTCTTGACTCCGTATTTCATAGCTGCCGTCAAAGAAGAAAGTATGTCCTCTTCGTTGATATTCTTATTGATGACGTCGCGCAGTCTCTGCGTGCCCGCCTCGGGCGCAAAGGTCAATGACGCGCCTTGAATCTCTTCGTATATCTCGGCTTCAAAACTGTCAAGTCGCAATGATGGCAAAGCCACCTTGACTTTTCGTTTGTCAGCCTCGACTTTTATTCTATCTACAAGTTCCTTGAGTCCCGAATAATCGCTGGTGCTCAAGCTCAAAAGTCCCAACTCGTCATAGCCGGTGTTGTCCATAAGCTCGCACGCCTGTCTTACCAAGGTGTCAACATTGCGTTCTCTTATTGGACGGTAATAAAATCCCGCCTGACAAAATCTACATCCGTTGGCGCAGCCTCTGAATAGCTCAACTGACGATCTGTCGTGCACGATATCGCAATTGGGGACTAGTACCTTGGTGGGATAGTAAGCTTCGTCCAAACTCTTGACAACGGCTCTCTTCGTGGGATTGTTGAGAGACGGAACGTATACGCCGTCCATCTTGCTTGCCTTGAGCAAAAACTCTTGCTTTGACAGTCCTTGGCTTTTGCACTCCATATGCAGCAGCGTCAATTCTTTGAGATTTTTCTCCCCCTCTCCGATAAGCACCGCGTCGAAAAACGGAGCAAACGGCATTGGGTTGACTACGCACGGACCGCCGGCAACTATAGGCGGATATTCCTCTCCGCGCTCCTCGGCATAATAAGGCACGCCCATCAAATCGAGCATATATACTATATTGGTAAACTGCAATTCAAATTGAACGGAAAAACCTATCAGATCAAAGGACTTTGCGTCGCGCTTCGTTTCAATAGAAAACAAAGGCAAACAATTTTTTCTCAATAGCTCCGCCATATCCAAATCGGGCGCATAACAACGCTCACAAACGATATTCTGCATATCGTTGAGCATATGATAGAGAATTCGAGTGCCTATATTGCTCATACCCACTTCGTATTTGTCGCTGAAGCACAGCAAGACCCTTTCTTTGCAGGGCTTGTCCATATCAGGCAAATTGTACTCTCCGCCCACGTAACGCGCAGGCTTTTGTACTTGCAATAAGATGTCCTTTAATTTATCCCACATATATCTACTCGACTTTATTTGTTTCTCTTACATAACTAGTGCGGCTGCGCCCATATATCCCGCGTCGTTGCCAAGGCTTGCGCCTACCACGTCGACGTATGGATAAAAACCGTTGTTGTCAATATATTCGTTGAGCAAGTTCTTGACGGGCAGGATGAGTTCCGCGCCCTCGTTGGCAATACCTCCGCCGAGTACGAAAGCTTGCGGATGAAGTATATTCGTCAAGCCTATCAAGCCGTACGTCACGTAATTTATATATTTTTCGACGACGTTTTTAGCCACGCTGTCGCCCTCTCTTGCGGCAATGAAAGCCGACTTGCCGCTGATACCGTCTTTGCAAATCTCGGCAAGCAAACTATTGGGATATTGTTCTATCGCAGCAGCAGTTTGCTCCACAAAAGCCTTGGCGGAAATAAACTCTTCCCAACAGCCTTTGTTCCCGCACGCGCACTTGTCGCCGTCGACCTGTATGCCCATATGTCCCGCCTCCGCGCCTGCGCAGCCAAGCCCTTCAAAAAGTTTGCCGTCGAGTATTATGCCCGAGCCTACGCCTGTGCCGAGCGTAATAAATACGAGATTCTTGAAATTCTTACCGCTTCCAAAACGCTGTTCGCCAAGAGCCGCGCAATTTGCGTCGTTGCATACCTTGCATTCCTTGCCCGTCAAGTTTTTGACGTCGCCTGCAAGATCGACGCCCTTCCAATTCAAGTTGGAGCAAGACATAACGAGACCAGCGCGCGAATTTACGATACCCGGCACGCCTACGCCTATGCCCGAAAGCTCTTTGATATCGAATCCCGCTTCCATGCAAAGCGAATTGATATTGTTTATCATATCAAGCAATATAGCGTCGTAGCCTCTTTCCTTTTGCGTCCTATAAGTCATAGAGGACAACACGTTGCCGAAATCATCAACAATTCCCATTTTGGTATTCTTACCGCCAATATCCACACCTGCGTAATACATATACTACCCTCTGTTTTATTAAATAATTATACAATTTATATTATAACAAAAATACCCTGCTTTTGCAAGGTATTTTTGTCGGGTATGTTTTAAATTACTTTTCGTAATTCTGCAACGCTTCTATAATGCTCACGCTCAATTCATTAGTCATACACAGTTTTTCCAGTGTCCGTTCCTCAACTACGGAAACTTTGTCGCCGTCCTCGTCTATGACTATAAATTTGCATATCTTATCTCTGCCGAGATAACGCAAAAATTTGAACAATTGACTGTCTTTGGAGATATAAACCACTTCTTCTTTGAGTCCTTGCGTATAATCTTTGACGAAAGGACGGGAATTGGCAAGGTGATAATAGCTCTGCCCTTTGCTTGTGAAAATACCGCTCAATATCAAAAACAGCCCGAATATCGGCAAGGTGATATTGAAGGTGAAGAATACCAATACTATACCGCCGACAAACATAATACCGCCGACGATAAGCGTGAGCCACTTGAGTACCTTGATCGCGCGCAACTTATGCTTGACGAGCGACGCTACCACTCTGCTGCCGTCGAGAGGATACAAAGGCAAGAGATTGACAAGTCCCAAAGAGAGATTGGCAAGACATAAATCCAGCGTATAATTATATACGTCGGGTATTAGCCACCACAGCGCCACGATAAATGCCGCAACCGCCAGATTGAACAATGGCGCAGACAGCGCAATAAGAATATTGTCGCCGTCGTTGTAATCGTCTCCGCTTTCCAAAGACCCGCCGTAGGGCATCACGGTAATGACGCCCATTGCATATCCGCGCAGCTTTGCCATTCTGTTGTGAGCGACTTCGTGCGCAACGATGCTGACGAGGTATCCGCACAACAGCTCAAATTGCCCCAATACGAGGAATACCCCCGCAAGAAGGCAAAAGAGCGGATGCAACTTTATTTTCACGCCTTAAAAGCCCATCTCGATTATGCGCGAAATCAACACTCCGCAGCTGATACCGACGCAAATAAGCGCCTGTACGATAAAGACGTCAAGTGCGTTGACTTTTTTCTTTTTCTTTGCAGTCTTTGCGCGGGTGATATTTTCGTTGGGGAAACTTACGCTTTCCGTAATTTTGCAATCGTCGTATTTCATAACAAACTCCTATACATAAGATAGTATAGTTTATTTGTCTTGCATTGAATTTATGACCTAAATTAAAAAAATTTTTCAGATTATATTTGGAGCGTTGATATTGTCCGCCTTTGCGGATATATTTATTTGATATTCTCCGCCGTCAAGCACGTCGATATTGATATTTACGTCGCCGCAAAGCGTCATATAGCACCCCAGCAGCATTCTCAAATCGCTCTCCAACGCTCTCGTCAGTCCCTCGTAGGCGTTGATTTTGTCTTGCATAAGCACCTTTTTGAGACGCTTTTCCATCATCTTGCTTTCATTCATAATCTACCTACCCGATACCAGTCTTTTTAGCTTACCAAATATACCTCTATATCCCTTCGTGACATCGTATAGCCGACAAGTATTGGTGAGAATATTGCAAGCTATCATATCTATAGCGTCGCGCGAAGAAGAGGTATTCATTCCTATTCTGCCAAGTTGGGAATATACGGTGATAGTATCGTCTTCGGGAACAACTCCTATCAGCGGACAGCGCAAGAGCTTGGATATTTCTCCGCCGCCCATCATTTTGCCTGACACGACGAAATCGCCACGCACCCTATTGACGATAAGATTTATGGAATTAAGCTTATAACTGCGGAGAAGTCCCAACACCTTATCGCAATCCCTTATTGCGGGAATGTGAGGCGTGGTGACGGCTATCGCCTCGTCGGAGCAACTCACAGCCCTATGAAATCCTCCGTCAATGCCCGCAGGACAGTCGATAAGAATAAAATCAAACATACTCTCAATTCGCGAAATCAACTCGCCGAAAACCGCGCCTGTGAGCTTTTCGCTGCTGTACGCATGCGCCGACGGCAACAGATACAGACCAAGCCCTTCTTCTTGCAAAAGCGCTTGATTGATATGACACTTGCCCTCTATTACGTCAGCCATATCGTATACCACTCGATTTTCCATACCCATCACGACGTCCAAGTTGTTGAGCCCGACGTCTCCGTCAATCATCAGCACGTTTTTTCCGCGCGCAGCCAGCGATATCCCAAGACTTGCAAGCACACTCGTCTTGCCGACTCCGCCCTTGCCTGACGTAACGACTATTTTTCTTGCCATATACTTCTCCTTCTATGGCATTATAACGTATAAGAT
>CAMWSW010000038.1 GCA_947176975.1 uncultured Clostridia bacterium
TTAGATACAAATATAATAATCAATATTATGCTTATGACAGAAGCGACTATTTGCCACCATTGTTTGATTATTTCGCTAATCTTACCAAAGTCAAAACCGTTTCCATTGCCGTCGTCGGGCTTAGGTTTGTCGGGATCGTTTGGCTCATTGGGATTTGAAGGCTCAATTTCATCGGGATACAAAGTCGAATTTGTCGGATCTTGCAACTGCGACAAATCTTGTTCGCTCAACTCAAAATCCACCCAATCTGTAATGAGAATGCCATCTGTAAACGAACAGCTTCCGCTATATTCAGTCTTAATTTTAGCGCGGATTTTGTAATTTCCCGCTTGCAACTTCACATCTTCCCAACTGATAGTATTGCCGTCTTCGTCGGCAAACTCATATTCTATCATATTGAGCTCTGCCTTATTGATATTCATACGAGGAGGTTTTGCGTTCAAATTCCAATCTTCGGCTATTACGCGCGGAATAATTTCAAATTCCCAATCGCTGTTGCCACCAATAAAATACTTGTCTGCAATATCGCTACTTAATTGAACTTCCACACGATAAACGCCCACGTTTGTCGGTGCGCCTGACAATTGGCTGCCATTTGCCGCATAATATACCACCTTATATTTATCAGTGTCAAGTTTTGCGCTGTTGACAAATTGAGGAGTTCTTGCATTGCCAGAATATGCGAAAGTAACCGTATTTGGAGTAAACGTAACGGCGTCTCCTTGATATTTTACTTCAAATTCTTTTGTTGTATTTCCAACAAGTTGGTATCCGTCGGTATCGCTCAAAGATATTTCGCATATATAATACTCAACTCCCGGCGTAGGAACGACTATCGACGATTCGCTTATAGGCTCGCCAACCTTGTTGCCTTTGCCGTCTGACTTATAATACGTGTGCGTCACGACAGGATACTCTGCTTTGTTTCTCAATATCGCAAGGTTGAATTTATTTTCGTTGGCGTCAACAACGAGTTCATTTCCCCATTGTACGTTTATCTTCTTGGGTATGATATTCCAATCTATGCTCCATGCAACGTTGCCGATATATGACGTCGCATCGCTCACGCTTGGTAAATAATAATTTTCGCTGTCACTTGGATTGACAAAGTCCAATGTCTCAACTTCGACGTGTAAAGGCGAAGTCGTCACTTCTCTGTGAGAATCACTGCCGCTGTAAATTGCGACAAGATTTGACGGCAAATTTTCAAGCGCCATTTCTTGTATTTGTCCGTTGTATTCAAGAGTACCGTTGCCTTTCCACTTCACCTTGCTCAAATTAAATTGCGCCTTGTTTATCGTCCAAGTGATTTCAAACACGCCCGGGTCTGTTCCGCCGACGATAGTAGATTTTATCCTTACGCTTGTGGTATAAGTTCCCGCGTCAATCTTAGCCGCATTGCTATATCCGTTGTTTCCATACGAGGTATCTACGGCATAATTACTCAATGAAAGTCTATTGGCGTCCACTGTCCAGACAAACTCTTGCTCGTCGTAAGTCAAAGTATCAGTATAGGTTGCGCTTGCATTTTCTCCGGCATTAAAAGAAATCTTCTTCGTACCATGCGTCAATCGCCACAGTATCTGCGCCGGCTTTGAATTTGCCAAAACTTCTATCTCGGGATTACTGGTAGCTACCAAATTGTAATTTCTGTTTTTCTCGTCATTTTCATTTGTCAATTCAACAGAGAGATTATATTTGCTACCCACCGTCAAACCCGTCAAGTTCAAATTAAAGTTGGTAGCTCCGTCGACAACCACATTGGAAGCAACAAGAAACTTTCCGCTACCGCTCACCGGCTTGGCGTAAATATTCACCTTGACCTTTTCGTTATTGATCGTACTTGCGATGATTTCCATCGTAGGTCTATCTGTGATTTCATATTGCATCTCCGTATCGCCGTTTTCGTCGGCAATACTCACGTTGGCAACGGCAGGCGATATTTCGATCGTGCCTATCATCCTCGGCAAATACTCATCAGCAACGTTGGTATCCCAGTTGTTGATCATTTCATCGATAAGTTTTGCCGTAATCTCATAAGTACCGGCGTCAG
The DNA here is from genome assembly GCA_947176975.1 of uncultured Clostridia bacterium. Classification (GTDB taxonomy): domain Bacteria; phylum Bacillota; class Clostridia; order Christensenellales; family UBA3700; genus RACS-045. Next base: position 2,054 of record CAMWSW010000038.1, read on the forward strand.
TTATCGTCAATTTGTTATTGGCTTTGTCAACCGTAACTCCGTCGATTGACGATTCGATATCTACATAATCGGCTTCAAAGTCCGTCAAGAAAAATTCATGCGGAGTGCCCGTAAAGCTAGCTGAATTTACAGAAAGTTGAGGCACTTTTACTTTGTGTAATTCAAGCGTGAATTCATGCTCTTTTTCGCCTGTCAAATTGTAATTGCAATCATCGGGAATCGACGCAATCACCACGTAGGTTCCGGGAGATGTAGGTTTAGGTATCGTAGCTATAGTATCCTTTTTCTTATACTGCAACGTGATTTGAGGAGGCGTATCTCCGCGTAAAATTCCTCCCGCCTTAAAATCAACGTTTGGTACGCTTCCCTGCGGTCCGCTGAATTGCAATTCAACGTCCAATTTGGTGATGACAAAACTAAATTCCTTTGGTTCTCTCTTTCCATCCGCCCAACACTCCGTAGGGTCAGATGTGGTCAAAGTCGCCGTAGCCTTATAAGATTTGGCATCTACCATATTGGTGTTGGTATACGTGATGGTCATCTTATTAGGTTTGTACCAAGACGGAGTGGGGATATTATCCATATCTTGTCTGCCCATATTATATGGCGTAGTTACAGTCTCGGGCAATGCCAAAACACGCGCGCTATTTTGCTCTGCTTTGGTCACATTCAAATGCAATGCCGGGCGTATAGCCGCAGACGTATTGGCGGCATGAATTGACAAAATACCTGAACTAGCTAATCCCAAAAGTTGATTTGTCGTGGGAAAATCCTGCGTTCTACTCAAAATAGTGTCACTGCTCTTTACTATATCATGCAGTGTTGGAATACCCCATAAACTGGAGCATTTATATGAACCATGTGAAAAGCCTGTTTCCGTTGTTGAAGGCAGCCACAACAAATCGTTAATCCATTCATTATAATTGTTTTTTTCAGTCGTAGGTTTAGTACTTGCATCATATCCTGACTTTCCTCCGTTCTTTACGGTCAAATCGGGAGTTCCCCACGCCTCATTGGGATTTAAATATACACTTCCGCTATTATAAGCCCATATATAGTTCTCTTTTCTTTGATATTCCAAATTACTAACCGGCTCTAAATATTGCGTCAAGCTTTTTTGACCAAACGCATTGCCATCGGATGCTACGTAGGTGCTTGGTAAAGTAAATTGCGCAAATTGATTAGCTTCACGGTTTCCTGCCTTTCCATCGTTTTGCACCACTCCTTCTCTCGCCGATACGCTCGTCGCATACTTTATGTCGGTAGCTCCGCCCGCATTGAGAGTCTCTACTCTAACTCTGCTTGTTGAATACTCGCCTGACGTATAAGTCTTGCTCATATCAGTACTGGAAAAATGACTCCAAGCATATTTATTTGCCGATGCTTCGCTCATCCAAAGCGTGACTATCAAATCTCCGTCACCGCCGGAATCAGTTGTATTCGTAGTCGCATATACGACGTTCCACTTAAATCCTCCAAATTCCACGGTAATAGGATGCGGCGCAGTTCCGCCTCCCTGAGTCAATGCTCCAACTCCACCGCTAAGCGCTCTGAAATCCATACTATTAGGCTGCGTCCAATTTGCATCATAGCCGGCATCCAAACTTCCAGTAACAGTACTTGAATTGCCTTTGACTTTTGCATAAGCTTGATCGTACGTCGCAGTCGTCGTAGCTACTCCGCCCTGTCCGCTGTAAATCGCGCCGTAAAGTTTGTCCAATATCGACCCGTCAAATGGTTTTCCATTCATCGTATCGTAATTTGAAAAAGTCAAAGACCCCAAAGACGCAGGAGTTGCGCCGGTTGAATAAGCCTCTGCCGATTTGTTGTTATCCGTAAACGACACGCAATTCAACAACGTCAACGCCAATACCGCGCACAAAATCAACGCTATTGTCAGTCGCGCCATGTTTTTGCTATTCGCTCTTCTTTTATCCATAATCTTTCCTCTCTTGCAAAAGCATACCGCCTAAAATTTTTGTTTCCAAAAAAGGTATACTTTTACTGACCCAAAGATATTGCAATTTTTTTATACTTAAAGTATAATGTATTTGAGAAAATTTGCCTTTTCACGGGCAGTCAGTAAAAGTATACTTTTTTTGGAAAAATTATAAATAGAATTTCTAACAGAAAAAATTTTGTTGATAAAAAATGTCAACCGAATAATTTCGATTGACGTTTTTACTTTTATATACTGATTGAGATTTCTCCACTACGGTCGAAATGACATAGAGCAAAGTCGATTATTTATTTAGTGGTACTACTTTGTAACCCTCTTTGCTGTCAAGCACGCTATAACCGAGTTCCGTCAACTTTGCTCTCAACGCATCTGCTGTCGCAAAATCTTTGTGCTTCTTTGCTTCAAAACGCTCCTCGGCAAGTTTTGATATTTCTTCGGGGATATCCGTCTGCTCCTCTTCAGCGGGCTGAGCCTTGTCGAGAGACAATCCCAACACCTTGTCAAACTCAAGTGCCAAAGCATAGATATCCTTGCTCTTTGGAGCTTTGACCATAGTCCACACTACGCCCAATGCAAGCGGTATATTGAGGTCGTCGTTGACAGCCTCGTCGAATTGCTTTTTGTACTCCGCCAATACTTGCGGATCTGTCGCAGTATTGCTGACCTTGTGCGCGTAAAGCGTATTCAAAAGTCTTGCATAAGAAGTCTTTGCGCCGTCCATACCCTCAAAGGTGAAGTTGAGTTTTTTTCTGTAATGCGCGTTGAGGCAGAAGTATCTGTAATCCAAAGCGCAATATCCCTTTTCTTCGAGTTGATCTATGCGATAGACGTTGCCAAGACTCTTGGACATCTTGCCATTGTCGACAAGCATAAATTCGCTGTGTACCCAATAATTGACGGTCTTGTGACCTTCCAAAGCCTCGTTTTGCGCAATCTCGTTTTCGTGGTGCACGGGGATAGCGTCCACGCCGCCCGTGTGTATGTCAAAATGATTGCCGAGGTATTTTCTGCTCATAGTCGAACACTCTATGTGCCAACCGGGATAGCCCATACCCCAAGGACTTTGCCATTGCATTATATGTTGAGGGTCTGCCTTTTTCCATACCGCAAAATCTGCAGGATGACGTTTTTGACTATTGACCTCAACTCTTGCGCCCGCCTGTTGATCGTCAAGACTCAATCTCGAGAGCTTGCCGTAATCGGGAAATTTGGATATATCGTAATATATGCCGTCGTCAATCTCATACGCATATCCCTTGTCAATAAGCGTCTGCACGTCCTTTATCATCTCGGCTATATGGTCGGTGGCTTTGGCGATTACTTCGGGTTTGCCAATATTGAGTTTCTTGAAGTCCTCAAAGAAATAGTTGGTATAGAACTCGGCAATCTCCCAAGGCGTCTTTTGCTGTTCTCTTGCCGCCTTTGCCATCTTGTCTTCGCCCTCGTCGCCGTCGGAAAGCAAGTGACCAACGTCGGTGATATTCATTACGCCCTTGAGTTTGTATCCGTCGTATTTGAGCACTCTACGGAAAATATCCATAAAGATATACGTCCTCAAGTTGCCTATATGCGCATAGCTATACACAGTCGGTCCGCAACTGTACATAGTCACTTTGCCTTCCTTAAGCGGAATAAAGTCCTCTTTCTGTCTTGTCAACGTATTATAAATTTTCAACATATCTTCAACCTCTTTACTTATATTTGAATAACGTTATATTTCAAAATATTACAGCGTACTCTTCTTGTCGTCAATGTCGTGTCCAAGCTCGTCTATCTCTTGCTCGATTGCATTTTCTTCTTTGCTATCTTCTACTGCGTTGTCTTGCGTAATGGAATACTTGCACGACTTGACTTCAAGTTGTTTCTCCAATGCTTCTATACGGCGATTGAGCCTATAGAATTCCTCTAGTATCGGGTCGGGCAACTTTTGGTCGATATCGTCGACTCTCACGTTGTTGTACTTGACTACTCGCCCGGGGACGCCAACTACCGTGGAATGAGGCGGGACGTCTTTCAATACGACGCTACCCGCGCCTATCTTTGAATCGTGTCCGACGACTATTGGTCCAAGCACTTTTGCGCCCGCCGAAATCATTACGTTGTCTTGTATTGTCGGGTGCCTCTTGCCCGTGTCTTTGCCCGTACCGCCAAGCGTTACGCCTTGATATATCAACACGTTGGTGCCTATCTCCACCGTCTCTCCTATTACTACTCCTACGCCGTGGTCGATGAATACTCCGCCCGCAATCTTTGCCGCAGGGTGAATATCAATGCCCGTCTTGCGCCTCGTACCAGCAGATATGCGCTTGGCAAGGTACTTCATGCCGTGATTGTAAAACCAATGCGCAAACCTATGCCTATACAGAGCCTTAAATCCGCCGTAGGTAAAAAATATCTCGAATTTGTTTCTTGCGGCGGGGTCTTTCTCAAGAGCCGTCTGCAAGTCCATTTTAATTTTTCCCATTTTATCTCCTATCTTATTCTGTCTATTATTCTGCTTTAACAAAAGATTACTGTCATTTCGAGCGCAGTCGAGAAATCCCAATCATATTATATAAATTGTAGAGATTTCTCCATTCCGCTACGCTACAATCGAAATGACAAAAAAATAATCGTCTTACTTCAAAGACGATTACCCGCGGTTCCACTTTGATTGAAGGTTCCCCTTCCTCTCACACTGTCTTAACGCGACTCCCACGCGCAGCATTTCCTCTGCGAGCAAGCGTTTCGCACTTGGCTATCTCTTCTCCAAAAGGCTTTCAGCCGACGACCTTTCTCTCTGCTGTCAAAGTAAGATAGTTACTCTTAAACGCTTATTACCTTGCACGATTCCACACTTGTTTAAATACAATTTTATTGTGTCATTTCCCAAGTTTGTCTTCGCGCTAATTATTTCACTTGTTATTTCATATGTATTATATGCAATTGATAATAGCTTTGTCAACTTTTTTAATTGATTTAATATTCCCGCTAAATCAACAGAGCCATTAGCGGCAACGTCACGATTGACGAGAGCGTACCGAGCAAAACCATATTCGCCGCTATGTCCTGTCCTTCGCCGAGTATCTCCGCATAGTTCTGCACGACCGCCGCGATAGGACACGAACACATTACGAACATACACCATTTGAGTTCATCGTCTACTCTCAAGAGCGTGAGCAACCCGAGTACGCAAAGCGGAAATACAATTTGATTGATTGCCAAGGCAAAGTATTGCATCCAATTATTGAAGAGGTTTTTGAACTTTATCGTCGCAAGACGCATACCCATGACGAGCATACAAAGCGGCGTCGTCATTTTGCCGAGCACGTCTATCATTTTGCCTATCTGTTCCATGAGCTGACCATTCTCCGCGCCAATCTTGAAGCCCGTGAAGAAAAACGGCAACGACACGGCAATGGACAATGTAGCTGGATTGATAAGTATCTTCTTTATGCTTATATACTTCCTGTCCCTTGTGATTATCGTCGATACCAACGTCCAACCGAGCAAACTCATTGATAGAAAATACATCATAGAGTACACTGCTACGTTTGGCGAGTTTGGAAAGATAGCTTCGAGAAGCGGTACTCCCAAGAAAGAACAATTGGACAAAGTCGTTGCAATCGTAGTAATACGGTAGCGTACGTCGCCCATCTTCTTGCGAAATATCAGATAGAACGCTCCTATGAATATCAACTGCACGAGGGTGATTATACCCAAAAAGATAAGCAGGTTTACGCCAAGTTCTTTGGAAAAGTCTGCTTTGTTGAAAGAATAAAGCGTCAACGCCGGCTGACAAACGAACATCAATAGCTTTGAAAAGGAAGATATATGGTCGGGCTTTACGGCTTTGACTTTAATCAATATAAAGCCGGGAATAGCGTATGCCAGCATTATTCCCACCATTATCAAAGTTATTTTAAACTCTGCCATTCTGCTCTCCTTCTCCGTTTATCCAATCGACGCCGTTATATAATCCCGTCGCGTACAAATTTATACTTTTTGACGCAAATTGTCAATCAAATGCTTTTATTTGTTTCAACAATTCTTTTATCAATCTGCGTTGATAATTGGTGAGGTTGTCAATGAGCGCAATACACTCCTCTACGTCTTTATCCATCTTGCCGTCACCTTCTTTTTCGTGAGATATTCCCAATATGAAATCCGACGACACGCCGTAATACTTGCTCAACGCTATCAATGCGTCCGCAGTCGGTTTGGTCGTTCCGCTCTCCCATTGAGATATCGTCGCTTGACCTATAGATAGGTCTTCGGATAGTTTCTTTTGCGTTATTCCCGCGTCTAATCTCAATCTTTTTATTATTGTCTGCATTTCCATATCTGTATTTTAGCATGGTTTTAAATATTTGAAAAGCGATTTTATTCGCTAATTTTATCGTATATA
>CAMWSW010000039.1 GCA_947176975.1 uncultured Clostridia bacterium
GCTGTTGCCCATACAGTGAGCGTATTCGCACTCTATGAACGGCAAGTCTCTGTACATATCGGGGGTATATTTGCTACCCATAGGCGACCAAAGCGCAAGGCAGTGACGCATTGGCTTGTTTTCGCCAATGATAGGCATCTTCTCCACCTTGGAATACATCTCGCTGAGTACGTCTCCCACTTCTCCCTTTTGGTCGGGTTCATAATGAATAAATCTTGTCTTGTCAAGTTCCAAAACAGCTTCCTTCATTGCGTAGAAGTCCTTGCCGAAACCTGCTTCGTTGCCCATAGACCAACTAATGATACACGGGTGATTGCGGAGTCTTCTTACCATATTGGTAGCTCTGTATACACACCCGTCTCTCCACTTTTTACCGCTCTTTGGCAAGAACATTGCAAGTCCGTGCGACTCGAGGTTGGTCTCTGCCATTACGAGTACGCCGTATCTGTCGCAAAGCTCGTAGAATACGTCTTGGTTGGGATAGTGCGAATTGCGAATCGAAGTGATATTGTTGGCTTTGCAAAGCTGAATATCCTTTTCAATCAGTTCTGCTGGCACTGCGTGACCGTAGTCGGGATGGAATTCGTGGCGGTTGACGCCGTATATCTTGATGACTTTGCCGTTGAGCTTAATAAAAGGTCCTCTGCCGTCTTTCATAGGCTCTATATTTATTTCTCTAAAGCCAAAGTGAGAACGGCGCGTATCTACGAGTCGATCTCCGTCGTACAGTCTTGCTTCCACGTCATACAAATTGGGATATTCGTGCGACCAAAGTTTGACATCTTCAATATCCGTAGATAATGTCAAATTTTGCGTCGTGTCTTTTTCTACTGCGCCGAGCGTCTGCTCCATCGTCGCAACGACTTTTCCGCCAAAAGACAATTCCACTTGTACCTTTAAGTCGGCTGTCTCGATATCTTTTACTTTCACCGCAACGTCTGCGACAAAGTTTGCCTTGGTGTAATTATCCGTCAACTGACAATGCGTGAAATAATCTGCGATTTGCGCCTTTGGCTTGTATATCAGCCATACGCTGCGGAATATACCCGATATACGCCACATATCCTGATCTTCAAGATAACTGCCCGTCGTGTATCTGTATACGGATACGGCAAGTTTATTCTTGCCCACCTTTACAAGAGGAGTAATATCGTATTCTTGAGGAGAAAAGGTGTCTTCGGAATATCCGACGAACTGTCCGTTGACGTAAATATCTCCGCAACTGTTGATACCCTCAAAACGCAAGAATACGTCTCTCTCACTCTCCTGCACCTCAAATTCCGTGACGTAGCAACCCACTTCGTTATAGCGCGCCTTTACGTGAGGTATGTCGGCTATATTGTACTGCGCCAATGCATGAGGATAAATATAATTGGTATATATAGGCTGACCGTGTCCCTGTATTTGCCAATTAGACGGAACTTTTATCTTACAAAATCCCTCAAGCGGCGCGCCTACGCTCTCGTACCCGAGAGGTATCTTGCTTGGATTCTCTACCAAGCGGAAATTCCACTCTCCGTCGAGGCACTCCGCAGTAGCGTTTCCTTCTTTATCAAGCGGGAATCCCGACGCATAGCGCTTAAGCGAATTGACGTCGTATACAGACAACTTCTTCCAATAGTTCATAACACACTCCTAATAATACGCGTGACGCGCATACTTTTTTATAGTATAACATAAATAATCTATAATTTCAATACTAAAATCCATAATTTTGTGTTGATATACTATACCCAATTATGTTATTATATAGGTACAAAAAGTTGTGAGGTGAAAAAATGCGAAAATTGACAGTCAAAAGAAAATGGAGTATCATCGAGTGCGCGTCAAAGATTTCTTTGTTCGTACAATGTTCAAAAGATGACGCCGTATGCAAACACGGCGAAGATTATTTCCAACAATTCGACTTCAAGAACGGCAAAAGCATTCAAGTCGAAATTTGGAACGAAGAGACGAAAGTATTGGTTGTCTCAAGCACTATGGAAGCGTCCTATACTATACCTGCAGGCGAGAACGACATCAATCTCATCGCAGCTCCAAAGTATGCTCCGATGCAAGGCAATCCTTTCATAATAACTGAAGTCAAATAAGAGAAATGCAAATGACTACGCAAGAAATATTGGAATTTATCTCTGAGCAAAAGACTGCAATTATAGCCTCCGTCAATGACGAAGGCTACCCCGTAATGCGGGCTATGCTTGCGCCGAGAAAAATCGACGGCAAAGATTTATACTTCTCCACCAATACGTCGTCTAGCAAAGTAAAACAGTATCTGGATAATCCAAAGGCTTGCGTCTACTTTTACAAACGCGGAAGATTCAAATATCAAGGCGCAGCAATAATCGGCACTATGCAAGTGTGCCAAGACCAACCCACAAAGGATATGATATGGAGATTCGGCGACACGCTCTTTTACAAAAAGGGCGTGACCGATCCCGATTATTGCGTATTGAAATTTACTTGTCAGCAAGCCGAATATTACTGCGATTTTAAAGTAGAAAAAGTTAAATTCGATTAGAAAACAAAAATAATACGTTTGCCTAAGTCTTAAAATTATGATATAATATCATAGAATATAATAAAAATATTTAATTCAGCTTACAGTATAGTGAAGAATTTGGAGTAAAGATGATAAAGGCGCTTTTATTAAAACTCAAAGAATCGCTCATTTCGGTATTGCCGATCGCGGTCATAGTACTTATAATTTCATTTACCCCACTTGCGCCCCTAACCGCAACGGAGCGAATCACGTTTGCGATTTGCGCAGTGTTGCTTATTATCGGTATAGGTCTTTTCAATTTGGGCGCAGACCTTGCAATGACGCCTATGGGCGGACACGTAGGTACGGGACTTACCAAGTCAAAAAAGGTAGCCGTACTTGTTTCCGTATGCTTTATAATGGGTCTACTCATTACAGTTGCAGAGCCTGACCTTTCCGTCCTTGCCGGACAAGTAAGCGACGTAATGAACAATATGGTACTTATCGTCACGGTAGGCGTAGGCGTAGGTATATTCTTGATTATTGCCGTACTCAAAATAGTATTTCACAAAGATTTATCAATGCTATTGCTATTCTTCTATATGATGCTGTTTGCAGTGTGCGCGCTGCTTATGGAGTGTGGCAAAAAACCGTTCCTTGCGCTTTCCTTCGATTCGGGCGGCGTAACGACAGGTCCTATAACTGTGCCTTTCATAATGGCTCTCGGATTTGGTATCGCAACTACCGTCGGCGGAAGAGATACAAATGAAAACAGCTTCGGACTTATCGCTTTGTGCTCTATCGGTCCTATCATTGCAGTTATGGCGCTTGCGCTTGCTTCCAAAGGCGAAATGTCGCAAGAGACTATGGACGCGCTTGCATCTTACGCTACGGTTCAAGAAAGTCTTGCTCATATAGGTCACGCAATTTTGAATACCGTCAAGAACGTAGCAATAGCTTTGGCTCTTATCGTGGCATTCTTCTTCATATTGCAATTTACGGTATTGAAACTGCCCCGTCAAAAACTTGCGCAAATAGGAGTAGGTATCGGCTATACATTCGTCGGACTCGTCATATTCCTCGTTGCGGTAGAAGTAGGCTTCATGCCGATAGGCTTCAAACTCGGCTCTCAAATTGCCAGCTTCTCCAAACCTGTTCTTGCCATATTCGGCTTGATACTCGGTTTTGTCGTAGTCTTGGCAGAGCCTGCGGTACACGTACTCAACAAGCAAGTAGAACAAGTTACGGGCGGCGGCGTAAAGAAAATGGAAATGATGATCGCTCTATCAGTGGCAGTAGGCGTTTCGCTTTGCCTATCCATAATAAGAATGATTTTCCACTTCTCTCTATTGTACTATTTGATACCCGGTTATCTTATTTCTTTGGGGCTGTCTTTCTTCGTACCCAAAGTATATACGGCAATTGCGTTTGACTCGGGCGGCGTTGCCAGCGGTCCTTTGACGTCAAGTTTCATTTTGCCTTTAGTCGTAGGCGCATGCGTTGCGGTCAACGGCGGAGCAAATGCCATATTGACAGACGCTTTCGGTGTCGTCGCAATGGTAGCAATGACTCCTCTTATAACAATTCAGACTCTCGGCTTCAAAGCAGTAATGTCTGCGAAAGTCCGTGATAAGATTGCTATGAAGAGAATTCTGTCCGCAGACGACGAGCAGATCATTTACTTTGACTAGGAGGGAGTTATGAGCGATAAAAATCACGCAGATAAGAATCACTCTAAAGAACGCGCTAAAGAGCACGCGGCATCGGCAAAAAAAGAAAAAGAGACGAGGCAACACTCTGCTCCAAAGGCTAAGACAGCTTCGCCTAATAGAGTTAAGTCCAACAGACTTAAACTGCTAATAACGATAGTTGCCAGAAAGAAAGCGGAATATTTTACAGACCTAATTCAATCTTTTGACGTAAATATGCAGATGGTCGTGCTTGCAGAAGGTACGGCAAACGCAAAGATGATGGGACTTCTCGGTCTCTTGGACACTGAAAAGGCAGTCATATTCAGCGTAATTCAAGAAAGCAAACTTTCCGACGCAATGAACACGTTGGAAGAAAAATTCCAAACGATAAGGGACGGCAAAGGCGTTGCATGCACAGTGCCGCTGACAAGTGTAATAGGCACGCTTATCTACGGCTTTTTAAGCAACAACAAAATGACGGTTAAGGAGAGCAAATAATGAACGGTTACGAAATGATTTTATGTATAGTCAACGCAGGTTTTTCAGAGCTTGTTATGGACGCGGCAAGAGAGGTAGGCGCTCGTGGCGGTACGGTCATCCATGCCCGCGGCACAGCAAATAAAGAGGCCGAACAATTCTTCCATATTGCCATTCAACCCGATAAAGATATCGTATTGATTTTGGTACCATCAGAAATCAAGGATAATGTATTGCACGCAATTTATCAAAATGCGGGACTCAACAGCGAAGGCAAAGGTATCGCATTCTCTCTTCCTGTCGACGACGTCGTGGGCATCGCAAGACCCTCCTCTGCTCCGGACGAGCCTGCAAAGGAAGAGGCAAAACAAGAAACTAAAGAAGATGTTAAAGAAGATAACGAAAATAAATAACCACAACAGCGCAATAAGAAAAAGCAAGGCAATACGCCTTGCTTTTTTGATACTTTGTCATTTATTTTAAGACTCAAATTTGACTGTCAACGATCCTGCAGAAATACCTGCTTTGATGCTCATTCCTTTAGTACCCCTTTGATTTGAGATATTGCATGAGCCTGCGCTCTTATCAACGTCAATGTCGTAATCCGACTTCGCGCCTGTCATTACCAATTTGACGCTTCCCGCGCTGAGATTAACGTCAACGCTTGCAGTCTGAAGTTTGCTGATATTTAAACTTCCCGCGCTTAACTTGCTGACTATTGACGGACAGACGAGATAATGGATATTTATACTGCCTGCATTCATTTTTATACTTGCTTCTTCAACTGAATCAATCTTTTGCGCGCTAATCGTTCCTGCGTTCAATTTAACCGACAATTTTTTGCAATCCACTTCGCCTGTCGAGAAAGTCCCCGCATTCATCGTGATATCAAGATTGCCGTATCCGCCGTCTGCAAGTTTGACTGTCCCCGCGTTCATATTCAAATCTACGTTCATAATATCGCCCTGCGGTATCCATATTTTCGTCGTAGGTATCTTGCTAAACCAATTGGAAAAGTTGTTCCATTTGCGCTTATGTTCCGTTGCAAACGACAGCGTGCCGTTGACTTCGGATATGCTTGCCGTCCAAGTCTCGCTCTCGGGGTATTCGATCTTAATCTTATCTCCGTCATAATAATTGATGTCAAGCGTCCCCGCCGAAAAGTCTATATCAAGAGTTGTATTTTCTTCCGCGCATTCATAGTCTTTCATTTCATAATCTTCATCCAGTTGCCAATGGTTTAAGCCCAACGCAAAGACGAGTACTACGATGCCTATGCCAAGAATTACCGAACCTGCTATAATCATCTTTATAAATCCTTTCATTGCATTTTCTCCTTTTTGCCGAATAATGATTTAAGCCACGCAAAAAATCTTATAAAAAGTTTCCACATAAGTTTGACGACTTTCATAAATATCGGCATTATTATAAGACTCAATCCCAATAATACCAACCCCGCTCCGATTGCGACAGCGCCCGTAGCAAGATTGGAAAACATCTCGACTACGCCTGCGCCGATTGTTGCGATGCTTGAGATAAGCAAAGCAAATGGAGCTACGCTGAATCCAACCGTTATGCCGACCATTGCCATAAATATTCCAAATATAGGTCCGGCAAATATCACGCAAAGCAATATGAATGCCCACGTGTTGTCACTCACGTTTCGTTGAGAATTTTGCGTCGAATACTGCGTAGGCGCTGTCTGACGAACGTCGTCATTGCGGCGCTCTTGAATATTAGGCTGACGGTGTTGTACTTCATGTCGGCTTTGCGTTTTGGCTTGTCTATTTGGTTCTTCCAAACAAACGGTATCCGTCGGATACTGCTCCGCGCTCTCCGCAAGTATACGTTGAGCGGCGTCGTAAGGAGCGCCGAATTCGGCTGTAATTTCCCGCTCGGAATATCCCGCGTCACGTCTGTCGGCGTACGCTTCGGCATAATAATCCAACACTCTCATCATCTCTTGTTCAGGTACGCATAAGAGGTTACTTTTGAGTTCGTCACGCCATTCATTATAGGTCATATTTACCTCCACCGTGGACTAATTTTGCCCACCGAACAACTTTCTAGCTATCTTGTTTATTTCAAGCAAATCGTCTCTACCCGATTTGAGTTTTTCAATTCCCAGCGCAGTTATCTTATAATACCGTCTGAGTCGTCCGCTGAATTCCGCAGTGCGGGTCACTACAAAGCCTGCGGCTTCCAGTCTCTTCAAAATAGGATAAAGCGTGCTTTCAGATATCTCTATTATGCCCGTAAGATCGTTTATTATTTTATAGCCGTAGCTTTCCCCCCTGCTTATCGCGCGAAGAACGCATATATCCAATATTCCTTTTTTCAACTGTATATCCACAAGTAGTACCCCGCTTTACATAATACTATACATTACATAGTATTGTTTGTCAAGAGTTTTTGTTGAATTTTAAGGAAAAATATATGATGTTTATCTAAATTAAAAACGCAACCCTATTCGTATAAGGTTGCATATGATGCGCTACTTTACAGCAGGTAAACCTATCCGCGCTTACAATGCCATAATCAAATTGAAAGTTTATTTATAACGTGGTGCTAAAACCTATTCAGACTTAAAAAGTTCGATAGGCTCAATTTCTAAAACTTCACAAATTTCTAATATTGCTTTCAAGCTGACGTTAATTTTTCCGCTTTCAACCTTGTGAATATAACTAGGGTCCTTGCCAATTCTTAGACTTAATTCATAAGCTGACAACTGCGCCTTTGCTCGTTTCCTTGCTAAATTAGCTCCAAATTCAATAAATTTCATACTTATATTTTAATGCCAATAAATGCCTTGACTAATTGACTGACAAGCAATATAATGGAATTATAGTCAATTAAAAAGCAATTTATATCTTGTACGAAAATAAGACTGCATTTATAGGACAAAGATAAATATTAAGATAAAAACTTGTTGTTACACAGGACACCGACCGAAAGGTTTTTCATATCAGTACGACATTGAACAAAGCGGAACGTGGTACACTATAAACTACGCAAAAAAAAGAAAATAA
>CAMWSW010000040.1 GCA_947176975.1 uncultured Clostridia bacterium
TTATGGAACAGATTGCCGAGTTGTCTGCAAAGCAAAACGGCGAGTCTCAAATCGTCGAGAAGGTAGTCGAAAAAGAAGTCGTCAAAGAAGTGCCTGTCGAGAAAATTGTTGAAGTTGAAAAGATAGTAGAAAAAGAAAAGTCGGCGACGATTACTCAAGCAACTCCAATAGTCGCTTCCAAGCCAAAGAAAGAAGCGCCGGCAAAACTTACTCTTGACGAAGCTTACGCCCAATTGTCCAAACAACAACAAAAGTACTTTGACGGATTGAGACAATACGCCTTGACGAAAGATAAGTGCAGAGAGAAGAAGTCGACGTACTTTATACTCTTCGGACAGTCAAGCGTAAATCCGCTCATGAAGTTGACGATAAAGAAAGACACGGTAGTGGCGCTCTTCAAGATGGAAGACGAGTATATGAAGGATATCAGAAGAGACGCTACGGGCGACGGTACGAAGATAAAAGTCAAAGAGACTGAAGTCATCATCTCCGACGCTCAAGCTTGCAAAGCGGCGAAGAATATGATTGATTTGCGCGAAGACCAAATAGAGAGGTATGCTGATTTGCTCAAAGAGCAGCGCGCAATGAAGAATAAGAAATAGGCACATCCGCATATATCGGCACGCCTTTCGCCCTAAAGACTAGGACGCCCTCGGGGTCACGTACGGCAAGTACGCTCACCGCTCGGTTGCCGTCTCACGGACGAAAATCGCACCAATCTCTGCGGTTGAGAGAAATCGTTTGTAATCGGAATAAGAAAAACAAAAACGAGTGTACCGTCAAGTACACTCGTTTTATATTACCGCATTAATTTTCAAAAGATTTTTACAGCGAATAATTTACGTTGGTCAAGTTGTATATGATATCGTCCTCTTGGAATCGCGCAACTACGCGGTTGATGAATCTGCTGTCGCCTTGAGCTTTCATTGAGACGCTTGTAATCATACAACTTATCGAGCCGCTTGCGGGGAATGTCTTTGCCGTGGTAAACGTGCATTTTACTACGGGAATGCTTGAGGTCAACGTATTGGGATAGGTGAGCGTTACGTTACCGGACTCGTCTGCTTCCGAAGAAGTCACGTCACCGCTGTTGTCCGCATAACCTATATTTACCGCTCCGCTAGTCACTTCTTCAATCGTCTCTCCGTTTGCCAAAGTTTGGTTGAAGCTCTTATTGAGTACGAATTTGTCGGCAAGTACGATGTTGCTTGCGCTTGCATACGAGCAGGAGAATGACGAGTTTTGAGTTTTGCTTGTGGTTGCATTGTAGGTAGGTACAACTATGGATACGGCAGATGAAAGAGTGGTGGCTCTTGCAAATTGATACAAGAATGAATTATCTACCACGAAAGCCGACTTGCTGTATTTTGCGGAATCCGTCGTGACTTCGCCGTTCTTTATGAAAGTGACGTTGCTTTTCTTTTCTTCATATGAAGTGATTATTTCCACCGTCTCGCCGTTCTCGATTGTCTTTGAGTATGAGAGTTTCGGCTCCAAGCGGTGCGTAGCGTAACTCTCCGTCACTTTGACGAAGGTTTTGCCGTCGTATTCTGCGCTCATCTCCGACGTAAACTTATATCCCGTGAAGTTGTCGAGTTTTGCATTTGTGCTTTCATTGGAAGTGGAGATTTCCACGTTTTGACTGAAGAGCGACTTCATTACGGATGTATATTCGCCCACTTTTACGCCGTCTTTGGTCACGTCGTATTCGCAGATTTCCGTTCCGCCTTCGTGCCAACCGAGGTTGTTGTCAATTTGCGACATAATAGAGTTTTTGGAAAAACTCTCTCCGCAGCCTGCAAAAACAAAGAGCAGAGAAGTCGTCATTACTATTGCTACCAAAATAATAAGTATCTTTTTCATAATGTCTACATTATAACACATTTGAGGCGTTTTGCAATAATTTTCCCAACAATATATTGCCAATAATGTCAAAAATTGATACAATGATTACATGATAGAATTGATTTTGACAAACACTTTGAATTCAAATCCAATACTTGACAAACTCAAAAGTAAGTTGGGAGCAGGCAAAAAGCATATACTTTTCGTACCCGACAGGTTTTCGCTTTCTTATCAAAAAGCCGTGCTTGAGCATTTGAATATCAAGGGTACGTTTGACATAGAGGTGTCGTCTTTTCCCCGTCTTGCCAACAAGTTGCTTCAAAATAAAAAACGGCTCTTGGACAAGCAGTCGGAAGTAATGTTGCTCCGCAAGGTCATTGACGAGAGCAAAGACGACTTGCTGTGCTTTGGCAAAATGGGTAAGAGCGCAGATTTCGCTAATGATATGTACGCCGTCATTTCGCAAATTCGCAACAGCAATATTTCAGTTGAGCGTATGCAAGAAGCCGTCGACGGACTGCCCAAACGTATTGCCAACAAGACCAAAGATATCGTCAAAATCTATCACGATTACGCACAGTATATTCAAGAGGACTATTCCGACGGAACGAGCAAGTTGCAAGCTCTTTGCGATTTGATTTACGATGGCGCGCTCAATGATTACGAGGTGTATATATCGGACTTTACGTCCTTTTCCAATATCGAATACGAAATAATCAAGGCTATTATGGCAAACGCGCTCAACACGCATATTTGTCTAGTTGACAGTGACGGGGCAAATTCTCAAGTATTTCCCACCGACGTAAAAAAGCGACTTTTCTCTTTGGCGGACGAAGTGGGCGTAAATATGAATATATCTTACGACAAAGAGAATTTGACGGGCGACGCCGAGATAATATTCAAAGGACTTTATTCTTACGGCAAGGTGGACGGGGTGAGAGACGGCAGGACGCAGATACTTGCCTGCAAGAGTATCCAAGACGAGGTCAAGTCGTTGGCAAGGTCGGTCAACCGCCTTGTCAGAGAGCAAGGCGCAAGATATAAGGACATTGCTATCGTGGGCTGTGACTTTGCCGCGTATACGCCGTATATCAACAGTATCTTCAAGGCTTTTGAAATACCTTTTTACGCCGATATCAAACAAAGTCTTTCCACTCAAGCTTTGACGAAGTTGATTGCTTCGGCAATAAGAGCGGTGGGTGAGAAGTACTCCCAATCAAGCGTATTGGAATTTGCAAAGCAGTCGGTATTGGGGTTTGATTACGACGAGGTATGTATATTCGACAACTATTGTTGCAAGTACGGAGTGGAGTATACGAGATTCCTTTCGCCGTTTACCATCGGAGTCGAAGAGCAAAGAGTAATTGCCGAGAGCGTGAGAGAAAAGATAATGGCGTTGCTTGCTCCTCTTGATTTGAGCGGGAAATATATCAAAGACCATATAAAAGCCGTGAGAGAGTTTTTGCAAAATTGCTCGGCAGTGACGCTTACGCAAAATCTTGCCGATTGGCAGGAGCAAAACGGATTTGCGGAGTTGTCCGCTATTACGTTGCAGTCGGAGAGCAAACTCAACTCCATATTCGACAAATGCGAAAGTATGCTTGGCGGCAATATCGCCGATTGGGAAGAGTTTTACGGCATAATAATGACGGCAGTCGAATCCGTCGAGATGTCCAATATACCGCTTTACAGCGACAGCGTCTTTATCGGCGAGACGAGCCAAAATAGATACGCGGGGATCGATTATATGTTTGTCGTCGGCGCAAACGCAGGCAAGTTCCCGCCCGAACACAGCGACACGGGAATAGTGTCCGAGAGAGAATACTACGCCTGGAGTAAGATGAATATCAACGTTGAACCCGATTGCAGACGACGCAACAGCAAAGAGAGATTGGCTACGCTTATGCTTTTGACGAGGGCAAGAAAGAAGCTTGTAATCAGTTATCCCACCGTGTCGGCAAGCGGCGAAGAACTATCTGCAAGTTCTACGGTGGAATATCTCAAAGACATTTTGGATATTACCCCGAGCGGCGAACAGTCGCCGGACGGCAGTTGGGCTAGGGAGCAGTTTATCAACTACGTGTCTTCGCAGGAAAATATACTGCAAGAGTTTTTGTCTATGCAACGCCTTGCAAGCGACAAATCCATTGCCGTGAGCGACACTATGCAAGACGTGTTGAATATCTTATACACGCTTTGCTGTCATAGATACGGACGTGATTATATTGAATTTCTTATAGGCGATAGAACTGAAGAAGTAAGGCTTGACGGTATGGGAGACGCTATGTTCAACGGATCGCATACTTCCGTTTCGCAATTTGAAAAATACTTCAAGTGTCCCTTCCTGCACTTCAACGAAAACGTGCTTAAACTCCAACGCAAAGAGGTCGCGGGGCTTGAAGTCAAGGATACGGGTATTTTGTTGCACGCCGTTATGGAAAAGTATTTTTCACTCAAGGACTGTGCGGAGAAGAGCGAGAGCGATATTGAAAGCGTCGTACCCGAATTGTTTATGAGCGCAGTAAAAGAAAACGCCGATTACGCATTTTTGTTAGACGGAAAGAAAAACGCGCTGACTGTGCGACAGCTTATAAATCAAGCTATTCACGTTGTCAAAAGTCTTGTGGCAAATATGCAAGTCACGAAGTTCCGCCCATACAAATTGGAAGCGGTATTCGGACGAAGAGACGACGCGGTTATACCCGGTATGGAGATTTCCAACGGCGTTCGCAATTTGAGCTTTGACGGTGTAATCGACAGAATAGATACGTATGGCGACAAGGCTATTATCGTGGACTATAAGTCAAAAAGTTCAATTCATTTCGATCCGTCAAATATTCTGTACGGCGACAGAATTCAGCTTTTCATTTACCTCAACGCATTGCGCGCAAGCGGCAATATCACTCCGCAAGGCGTGTTCTATCTGTTGATGAACAACAGATTTGTCAAGAAAGAAAACGAATCCAAGAGATTTATTTTCCACGGATTTGTCAACACAGACGACGTATACGATTTGGATACGGGCTTTGTTCAAAATTCCGATTTCACAAGTTCGGTATATCCCGTCAAAAGCAAGACGAATAAAGACGGAGAAATCAATTACACTTCCTATCAACAACTCGGTCACGTTATGTCGGGCAAGGGTTTTGACGACGCTTGTGATTACGTAATGAAGTTGACGACGAAAGCGTCGAGGGAGATTGAGGACGGATATATCGCCAAGTCGCCTTTGAATATCAGAGGTGAAGAAGAGCCGAGCGCGTGCAAGTATTGCGATTACAAGGATTTGTGCGCCCGCTCGAAGGTATACGTCAGAGACGTGAAAGATATAAGTCAGGATGAATTTGAAAGTCTTATCGGCGGAGAGAAAAGTCAAAGCGTTTTGCAACAAGACGACGCAATCTTTGCAAAGGAGGAAAAGTGAGCATGGGCGAGATAACTTGGACGAAAGAACAACTTGACGTCATCAACAGCGTCGACGCAAATACTCTCGTTTCGGCGTCTGCGGGAAGCGGTAAGACGACGGTCATGCTAGAGCGAATCGTCAGAATTATCACGGGCGAAAGTGGCAAGAAAAAAACTCCTTTGAAAAGGATAATAATGGTGACTTTCAACGAGTCAGTCGCAAGCGAACTCAAGAGCAAAATAAGCGCTCGACTTGCAAAAAAACTTGCAGTCAGCGACGACAAGGATTATTTGCGTGAACAGATAGAGGACGTTCCGCTTGCAGACATATCCACTATGCACTCTTTGTGTTCAAGCATTATCAAAAACAACTTTGAGTATCTCGGCATACAGCCGTCTTATTCCATAGTCGACGACAGCGAAAAGCAAGTGCTCTTCGGTAAAGCCGTCGCCAACGTAATGAAAGAGTACAGAGAGAATTACGATTATCAAATAGATATACTCATCAATTATCTTGGCGGAGAAGACAGATTTTGCAGTACGCTTGCCAAATTATACGCCTTTTTGGAAGCTCAACTCGACAGAGAAGCTTATCTTAAAGAAATTGCGTTTGCGTGCTACGACGGCGACTTCAAGAAAAGCAAGCTTGCCAAGAGATATCTTGCGGAATTTCACGAAGAATGTTTTGACTTGCTGGGTCAAGGCAAAGATATGCAGACGCTCTTTGAGAGCAAAGGATTGTATAAACATTTAGAACACGTCCAATCTTTGATTGACTATTTAAACAAACTTTATCAGACTCAAGATATCCAAGAACTTGCAGAGGTAGTAAAGTTTGCTCCCAAATTCGCCAACGTACCGACGCTTCCAAAAGAGCAAAAAGACGAGTGTGCCGAGCATCAAGAGAATTATAAGGCGTACAAAGCGGAAGTAACCAATTTGGTTGACAAACAACTCAAATCGCTTTTCCCCGCGTCGTATTCGCAGATTCAGCAAGACCTCGACAGAAACAAAGAATACCTCGTAAGGCTTGTGGATATATTGAAAATGGTATGCGGAGAATATGCCGCATTGAAGCAAAAGGACAATAAGATGGATTTTGCCGACCTTGAGTATTATGCGGTCAAGGCTATGCAAAACGACGACATCGCAAGCGAGTTGGCGTCGAGCTACGATTATATTTGCGTCGACGAATATCAAGACATCAACGCCGTGCAGGAGTATATTTTGACGAGACTCTCGAGCGGTAAGAATTTGTTTATGGTGGGCGACGTCAAGCAGAGTATCTATCAATTCAGAATGACAGATCCCAAGATATTTTTGGACAAATACAAACTGTATAAGCAAATGCCTCAACTCGGCAATGCTTTTTCTCTCAACAGCAATTACCGCTCTTGCAAAGAAGTGATCGATTTTGTCAACTCCATATTCGACGTCATAATGAAAGAGGATATGGGCGGTATCGACTACAAAAAAGACAGCAGACTTTTGCAAGGCAATCTTGATTACGAGGTGCAAGACGATATTGCTATTCGCATTGCGCACTTTCCAAAAGACACGAAAGAGTTGGAAATACCAATGCCCGAAGACGGCGTATACAGCGTAATGCAAGACGCGCAAGAAGGCGTATCTTTCTCAAGTCAAGAAGGCAAATATATCGCAAGACAAATCAAGTCGCTTGTTGGGAAAAAACAAATTCAAGTGTCGTCTGCCGAAGGCGGTATGCCGTATAGAAAAGTCAGATATTCCGATATATCGTTGCTGTGCGCTACCAGAAACGCCAACGTCGAGAGCATAATAGGCGAGTTGAAGTCGGCAGGTATACCCGTCGACGGAGGTAAGATTCTCAAGGAAAAGAACAACTCTTGCGTAAGTCTTTTCACTTCCTTTGTCAGAGTGCTTGACAATTATCGCCAAGACGTACCTTTGGCGGAGATTATGACTAGCAAAGTCTTTGCAAATTTCACTTATATGGATTTGACGAAGATAAAGATGAGCGTCGGCAAAGTCGACTTTTTCCACGAGGCTGTGGATAGGTATATCAAAGAGCGCGACGACGATTTGCAAAGACGGCTCAAAGAGTTTTTTAATATGCTTGCCAAATATCGCCGTATGGCTTCCTTTATGAGTATTGATATGCTTCTTCGCAGAGTGATAGCTGACTTTAATTATCAGGCGTATACGACGTCCGTTGGGGGCGGAGCAAGCGAATTCGCAGGACTTGAGAGCTTTATACAGTCGTTAGAGGGCAAGCCGTACAACGGCAGTCTGTCCAAGTTTGTCGAAGCCGTCGACTCGACTGCCGACTTTGGCAAGGTGTCGGGCGAAGTTGGATTTGAGGGAGATTGCGTAGTCACCAATACAATGCACAGCAGTAA
>CAMWSW010000041.1 GCA_947176975.1 uncultured Clostridia bacterium
CCCAATAGCAGTTACGGGTATCGTGGGTATCGTATTGCCTTCGGCAATTCCGCTTCTCGGTATGTTAATGCTTGGCAACCTTATGAAAGAGTCGGGCGTTGTTCCAAGACTTACTAATACGGCTAAAAACGAGCTTATCAATATCATTACGATATTGCTTGGCGTAATCGTTGGAAGTAAGGCTACTGCGGACGTATTCTTGAATACGAGCACGCTTTTGATTATCTTGATTGGCGTATTTGCATTCGCATTCGGTACGGCAGGCGGATTGCTCATCGGTAAACTCATGAGCAAGCTCTCCAAGGGTAAAATCAATCCGCTTATCGGTTCGGCAGGCGTATCAGCCGTGCCAATGGCGGCAAGAATTTCGCATATGGTTGGTCAAGAGGAAAATCCAAACAACTATTTGCTCATGCACGCAATGGGACCTAACGTAGCAGGCGTTATCGGTTCTGCCGTTGCAGCAGGCGTGTTGCTTGCTATCTTCGGCGCATAATAAAAGAAGAGGTATTTAATTATGGTTAAGATTACAGAAACTATTTTGCGTGACGCTCACCAATCTCAAGCGGCTACCCGTATGAGACTTGACGAGATGTTGCCAATGTGCGAGAAATTGGACAACGCAGGTTATTATTCTATAGAGTGCTGGGGCGGAGCAACGTTTGACTCTTGTCTTCGCTTCCTCAACGAGGATCCATGGGAGAGATTGAGACAACTTAAGAAGGCTATGCCAAAGACCAAGTTGCAAATGCTTTTCAGAGGTCAAAATATCTTGGGATATAAGCACTACGCAGACGACGTCGTAGACGAGTTCGTCAAGAAGACTATCGAAAACGGTTGCGATATCTTGCGTATCTTTGACGCTCTCAACGATCCGAGAAATATGGAGCAAGCTATTAAGAGCTGTAAGAAATACGGCGGTATTTGCGAAGCTACGATATCTTATACCACGTCTCCCGTGCATACCAACGAATATTTCATCAATTTGGCAAAAGAGCTTGAGGATATGGGCGCAGACAATATCTGTATCAAAGATATGGCAGGTATTTTGTTGCCTTACGTGGCTTACGACCTTGTAAAGGGTATGAAAGCAGTGCTTAAGCCTACGACTTTGATTCACTTGCATACTCACCAAACGGCAGGTACGGGTAATCAGACGTATCTCAAGGCTATTGAAGCGGGCGTCGATATTATCG
Source organism: uncultured Clostridia bacterium (assembly GCA_947176975.1). GTDB lineage: Bacteria > Bacillota > Clostridia > Christensenellales > UBA3700 > RACS-045. Next base: position 1,197 of record CAMWSW010000041.1, read on the forward strand.
ACTGCGCATTGAGCGCTTTGGGTAACGGTACGTCACAGCCTGCAACCGAACCTATGGTCGCTATCTTGAAAGGTACTGAGTATGATACCGGACTTGACGTGGCTTACCTCAACGAGATATCCAATCACTTCAAGAAAGTTGCAGATAGACTTAAGGCAGACGGTTGGTTGACGGAGAAGTCTTTGGCTACCGACGTAAACGCTTTGATATATCAAGTGCCGGGCGGAATGCTTTCCAACCTCGTAGGTCAGCTCAAGAAAGCCAACGCTTTGGATAAATACGAGCAAGTTTTGGCAGAAGTTCCCAACGTAAGAAAGGACCTCGGTTATCCGCCGCTCGTTACGCCTACCAGCCAAATCGTAGGTACGCAAGCAGTGTTCAACGTACTTGCAGGAGAGAGATATAAGATGGTTTCGGCAGAGACCAAAGGCGTATTGAAAGGCGAATACGGAAAGCTTCCCGCAGAGCCAAATCCCCAAGTCGTCAAGCAAGTTCTCGGCGACACGGAGAGAATTACTTGCAGACCTGCCGATCTCTTGACGCCTGAACTTGCAAAGTATAGAGAAGAAATAAAAGAGTATATCGAGCAGGAAGAGGACGTATTGTCTTATGCGCTCTTCCCGCAAGTTGCGCTCAACTTCTTCAAGTATCGTCAAGCAAATAAAAAGCACGTCGACAGAGAAGTAGGCGACACTACGAAAGGTATTCAACCGGTGTAAGATAATCAAACATTGATATTATTTGATAGAGAACTTTTGGCGTTGACCGAAAGTTCTCTTTACATTTATGCGAATTTTTGATAAAATTTAAGTATGAATATTTTATTAGTAAACGACGATGGAATATACGGTCAAGGAATTTTGACGCTTGCGAAAAAATTATCTGCGGATAATGTCATCACGGTTGTTGCTCCGCAAGGGCAGATGTCGGGGACGGGTCACAGCTTTACGCTATATGAGTACGTGAATTTTGTAGAGTTGAACTTGCTTGAAGGCGTAAAGTGCTTTGCCGTCAACGGTACTCCCGCGGATTGCGTCAAAGTTGCAATAAATTTGATTATGACGGATAAGCCCGACTTGATTATCAGCGGTATAAACAAAGGATTTAATCTCGGTACGGATATTTTTTATTCGGGTACTGTAAACGCGGCTTTGGAAGGAGCAATTCACAATATCAAATCCATTGCCGTATCGCAAGAGTATAATCTCGACAATTTTGAATTTTCGTCTGACTTTATATTAAAGAATTATCTCAAGTTGTATGAAATGTTGCCCGATGACGCGCAGACGATATTCAATATTAACGTTCCGGCGGGGGATGAAAAGGATATTGTCGGAGTGAGATTTGCCAAATTAGGGGTAAAGTATTTTGATGAAAATTACCGCTATGAAGAAGGTTTTGGCTACAGAGCGCATTGCCGTACGACACTTTCCGATAAGACGACGCAAGATGACGACGTATTGCTGTACGATCAAAAGTTTGTTACTATTTCGCCGGTAAAGAACGATTGGAACAATATAGAATTTTTTGAAAAGATTAAGAATGAGATATTAAAATGAAAGTAGTTGTAGTAGGTGGCGGAGCAAGCGGAATGATGTGCGCAGTTATGTTGGCGCAAAACGGCGCGGAAGTCACTTTGATTGAAAAAAACGAAAAACTGGGTAAAAAGCTGTTCATTACGGGAAAGGGGCGTTGTAATTTGACAAATTACTGCGAATTACCCGACTTTTTTGCCAATATCGTAACTAATAGTAAGTTTATGACTTCGGCGCTTTACGGCTTTTCGCCCAAAGATACAATGGATTTTTTTGAGAATAATGGGGTTAAACTCAAAGTAGAGAGAGGCAATAGGGTTTTTCCTCAGTCGGATAAATCGAGCGATATTATCAAATGCTTTGAGAAAGTTCTGCGCGAATACGGAGTTGAAGTAAAATTAAATACTTGCGTAAGTGGCATATCCGTAGAGAATGGCGTTGCCAACGGAGTAAAAATCGACACGGGCGAAAGAATATTGGCTAATAAGGTAGTGATTGCCACAGGCGGAATATCTTATCAAGCTACGGGAAGTACGGGCGACGGATACAAGTGGGCAAAGGATTTGGGACACAACGTGATAGAGCCTAGACCTGCGCTTGTGCCTATACTGTTGAAAGAGCAGTACGGATTGCAAGGCTTGAGTTTGAAAAACGTCAATGCAAGCGTAATCCGTGACGGCAAAGTTTTATTTTCTCAATTCGGCGAGATGCTTTTTACTCACAACGGAGCTAGCGGACCAATTATTCTTTCGTTGTCGTCTCTTATAAACAAACACTATTCGTCGGGTAAATTCGACGGCAAATATACGCTTTGCATAGATTTAAAGCCGGCTTTGAATGACGAAACGTTGCAAAATAGACTTATAAGAGAGTTTTCGCAGAGAAGCAATATGGAGTTGAAAAATATTTTGCCTGCGCTTATGCCGAAATCTTTGGTAAGCGTCGTAATCAAACAAAGTGGTTTGAGCGAACGGCAAGTTGCCAACGGCATAACTAAAGAGCAGAGAGAAAGGCTGGCGTATACTATCAAAAACTTGACTTTTTCAATAATAGGTTTGGAAAACGTCAACGCAGGCATAATTACGTCGGGCGGAGTGGATTGCAAGCAAGTTAATCCCAAAGATATGATGAGCAAGCTGATAGGCAATTTGTATTTCATAGGCGAAGTATTGGATATAGACGCGCTGACGGGCGGATTTAATCTTCAACTTGCATTCAGTACCGCTAATCAGATGAGTAAAAGCATTTAAATTGTAGCGATAATATATAAAATGATTGCAAAATTCAGCCAAATGGGTTAGAATATTACTATTAATTGGAGAATTTATGATAAATATCGCCATTGACGGACCTAGCGGAGCAGGCAAAAGTACGATAGCCAAGATAGTCGCAAAGACATTGGGAATTACTTACCTCGATACGGGAGCAATGTATCGGGCGGTTGCTCTGCACATGGTGAATTGCGGTAAGAATCCGTCAGTAGCAGATGACGTAAAACCTCTTTTAAACGATATCAATATTTCCTATATCAAGAACGGCGGTGAAAATTTAATATGTCTCAACGGCAGAGACGTGTCGGAAGATATAAGACGCCACGAGATGTCAAAGTATGCTTCAGAAGTCTCTAAAATTCCCGAAGTCAGATTGTTTTTGGTAGATATGCAAAGAAAAATCGCGGAATCTAACGACGTTGTTTTGGACGGAAGAGATATTACCAGTTACGTTTTACCCAACGCCAAATATAAATTTTATTTGACGGCAAAAGATACGGAGAGGGCAAAAAGAAGATTTGAAGAGCTTCAAGCCAAAGGGCAGGAAGTGTCTTACGAGCAAATACTTGCCGACGTCCGAGACAGAGATTTCAACGATATGAACAGAGATTTTGCTCCGTTGAAAAAGACGGACGATTCTTTTGAGATTGACAGCACCGATATGTCTTTGCAACAAGTTGTCGATACAATTTTGGCAAAAATCGCCGAAATTGATGGAAAGTCCAATCAAATAAATGATGAAAAGTCTTCCGAAGATAAGCAAACAAAAAATAAAAGAACAAAGGTGAAACATAGATGGTTTTACAGAGGTCTTGCAAATTTTGTTAGATGGGTAATGGGCTCGATATGGGTCACGAAGATATACTTCAAAGATAATTTTCCAAAGAATACAAAAGCTATTGCGATTTGCAATCATTATTCGGCATTAGACCCATGCGTAATTATATCGAAGTTGCTTGGCAAGCACGGCAAAGTCCTTATGAAGGACGAGGTAATGAACAATTCTTTTATCGGTAATATAGCAAGAGAGTTGGGATGTATACCAGTCAAGAGAGGAGAGGCTGACATCAATGCGGTCAAGAGCATTTTGGGCGCGCTCAATAAGAATCAACCCGTGTTGATTTTTCCAGAAGGTACGAGAAACAGGCAGGGGACGAAAGAGTTCTTGCCGTTTAAGCAAGGCGTTGCGACCTTTGCAATCAAGGCAAAAGCGCCTATCGTGCCAATGCTCTATTATAAGAAAACTGGAATATTCAAGCGAAACAAAATTATGATCGGCACGCCATTTTGGCTGGATGAATTCTACGGGAAAAAGATTGCCGACGTCAGAGAAGAGGCAACTCAAGTTATTTTTGACAAAATGCAAGAATTGAGAAGAGAAATAGATATACTCGTGGAAAAATGCAAGGGTAGCAAGAAGAGATATTTGAAGTATAAGAAAAATCAGAGCAAGGAGCTGTACGCAAATGTCGGTGACGGTCGCCAAAAATAGCGGGTTTTGTCAAGGCGTAAAAAAGGCTGTCGACGTTGCTATGAATATAGATACGCCTGCTTACGTATACGGCGAATTGATTCACAATGAAGTCGTTTTGGAAAAACTCAAGGAAAGAGGTGTAGTAACCGTCGATAATCTTGAGGACTTTAAGGGGAAAAAGATTATTATTCGTTCTCACGGCGTGGGTAAAACAGTATACGATTTTTTGCAAGAAAATAATATCGAATACGTCGATTGCACGTGCGTATTCGTCAAGAAGATACACGAAATAGTAAGGGATAATTATCTCAACGGTAAGCAGATAATCATTATAGGAAATCCAAAACATCCCGAAGTAATAGGCACCAACGGTTGGTGCGATAATACGGCGATTATATACAACGGAGAAGAGGACGCTGTCTTTGACAACCAAAAAGAATATTGTCTTGTCGTACAGACTACTTATGACCATAATATTGTAGAAAAATATATCAAAATTTTACAAACATCCATTAAAACGCTTGATACAAATAATACGATATGCTATACTACTTTAGGTAGACAGAAAGAGTGTGAATCGTTGAGCAAAGAATGCGATTTAATGCTTGTTGTTGGAAGTAAAAACAGTTCTAACACCCGTAAATTACAGGATATTTGCCAAAAGAACTGTCCACTTACGTATCTGATAGAGACAACAGACGACTTAAAGTCGATCAATGTGAATAAAAATATAAAAATCGGCATAGTTGCCGGCGCATCAACTCCACCCGAGTTGATTGAGGAGGTAAAAAATCTAATGAAAGAATCTCAAGAAATCAATAAAATTGAGACCGAAACTGCAAAGGAGGACACTTTTGGCGCGCTTCTCGCTTCGCAAGGCGACAAGTCAATGAACGTCAAGGCAGGAAAGACGTATACTTGTACCGTTATATCTGCAAACGACGAAGGCATTGCGGTAAGCTTTGGCGGAAAGAAAGACGGCTTTGTGTGCAAAGACGATGCAGAAATTGACGGAGTAGACTACAATCCCGAAAATTATAAAGAGGGAGATAAGTTTTCCGCTATAGTTATTGAAAAGACATCAAAATCTCTTCCTAAAGAGTATATATATTTTTCCAAGAAAGTTGTCGATAAGCGCAACAAGGAAAACAGCGACGCTATCGAAAAACTTTCTTCACCTGAATTCACTATGGCAATGACCGAAGTGACAAAGAACGGTTTGAAGGGCTATTACGGCGGATATACTATATTCGTACCGGCTTCGCAAATCAAAATCGCTTACGTAACCGAAGAAGATTTGCCAAAGTATCTCAACAAGCCTTTGAGACTCCGTCTCATCAAGTCCAATAAGGACGATCCAGAAAAGGAAATCGATTTGAAGAGCAAGAAATCATTTATTGCTTCTCAAAAGGTTATTCTAGAAGAAGAGAAACAAAAGAAAGAAGATGAAATGTGGGCTTCCTTTGAGAAAGACAAGATTGTCAAGGGTAAGGTAAAGAGATTTGCAGAGTTTGGAGCATTCGTAAGTGTCAACGGATTTGACTGTCTCGTACACAACAGCGACGCTTCTTACAGCAAAGACGTACCTGCAAGCCAAGTATTTGAAATCGGCAAGATCTATGAATTTATCGTTCGCTACGTAAGCAGAGAGAACGGAAAAGTAAAACTTGGATACAAGCAACTTCAAAAGAAGCCATACGAAATAGCATTTGAGAAATATCCTGTAGGCAGCGTTATTACGGGTACCGTAAGAGACATAAAGGATTACGGCGCATTCGTACTTATCGAAGACAATATCGACGGACTTGTTCCTGTATCTGAAATATCTCACAGCTACACGAAGAACCCTGCAGACGTACTCAAAGTAGGCGACAGCGTAACAGCTCAAATCATCAGATTTGAAGACAACAGAATTACGCTTTCTATCAAGGCTTTGATTGCTAAAGAAGAAAAGGTCGTTGAAGAAACAGTCGTAAGCGAAGAGGATTATCAAGAAGCTAAGGAGAAGAGAGCTAAGAAGAACGCCAAGAAGTTTGACGCTTCCGCTGTAGCTGCTCCCAAAAAGCAAAGAGCTGCAAAGAAAGACGAGGAAGAAGTATCTTCTTGGAAGAGCGATGACAGCGACGCTACGGCAACGATGGCAGATCTCTT
>CAMWSW010000042.1 GCA_947176975.1 uncultured Clostridia bacterium
TTGGTATATACAGGAAGGGTCTTTGACATAATCAGCCACAGCACTAATGCCACGAGTGGAGCTGCGACTAGGAATATCCAACACATTGACGGCTTGAGCATTATTGCCGACACCGTTGCGCCGATTACGAGGAAAGGCGCGCGGATAGCAAGACGAATTAGCATTGCCACGCCAAGTTGAACTTGATTTATATCGCTGTTGAATCGCGTTACCATAGAGGATACGCCGTATTCGTCGCTGTTGCTCATAGAAAGTGAATTGATATGATAAAAGAGTACGTTGCGAAGTTCCGTGCCAAAGCCTTGCGAACATCTTGACGCCACGTATTGACAAAACAGCGCGGAAGCCAAGCCCACCACTGCAAGAAGTACGAGAACTCCGCCCATTTGCAGAATAAAAGTCTTGTTTGCTCCGTTGATACCTTTGTCTATAAGTTGAGCCATTACGTAGGGCACGATAAGCTCGAATATAGCCTCCAAGAGTTTGAATATCGGACCTAATATCAAATGTTTTTTATACTTTTTTAAGTACGGATAAAGATTTGACATAAAATACCATTCCTTTATTGACTATCTTTTAAAATTATTATAAAATATTATATAATGCAAACGATAATAATGCAACCTTACGGGAGCAAATTATAAAATTAGACCTTTCGACTACGCTCAAGGTGACTCGGTTAAAGTGAATAACGCCTTGAACGCGTCATTCTGAGCGAAACAAAGTGCAGCCGAAGAATCTAATACACCAATATCATAAATAGAAAGAGGCGAAAATGAAAGACGGCTTTATTAAATGCGGATGCGCGTCGATAGACGTGATTGTAGGCGATACGGAAAAGAATGCAAAGGCAATAGTCGACGCTATAGGCAAGGCGGACAAGCTTGGGATTAAGTTGTTGGCGTTGCCAGAGCTTTGCGTATGCGGATATACTTGCGGAGACCTTTTGTTGCACGACACGCTTTTGGACGGTGTGGAAGACGCGATAGAGCATATACTCAAGAGCACTTCCAAGGCAGACGTCGTCACCGTAATAGGCGCGCCGCTTCGTAACGGCGGAAAGTTGTTCAACTGCGCCGTCGTTATTTACAAGGGCGTGATATTGGGCGTAGTACCCAAGGAAAATATACCTAACTACGGCGAGTTTTACGAGGCGAGATATTTCACAAGCGCAAGCGACAACGATTTTTATGAGATAGAAGTTGCGGGAAGAGTAGCTCCTTTCGGACAGATAGTATTCGTCAACGAATATGCAAAAGAATATACCTTTGGCGTGGAGCTTTGCGAGGATATATGGGTGGCAAATTCGCCGTCTATAGCTTTGAGCGAAAACGGAGCAAATATCATCGTCAATATCTCCGCAAGCGACGAAGTCGTCGGCAAAGCCGAGTACAGAAAGACGCTCGTTACCGCGCAGTCGGGCAAACTCAACTGCGGATATCTCTACGCCAGCGCAGGAGAGGGGGAGTCCACTACGGATATGGTCTTTGCGGGGCATAATCTGATTGCCGAATGCGGCAACGTACTTGAAGAAAGCAAGCTTTTTGAGAATTCTCTTATATATACCGATATAGATGTCAAGCGTATTTCTTATGAGAAAAGACGCGTCAATACTTTTAAGGCAAGAGAAGATTTTGGATGCGTTTGCTTTGGACAAGAGCTTTCGCAAACCAAGTTGACGAGGAAATTTTCTCCCGCTCCGTTTGTGCCGAGCGACGAGGAAAAACGCATTGAGCGATGCGAACTCATACTCAAAATGCAAGCAATGGGCTTGAAAAAACGTTTGGCGCATACCGGCGCGAAAAAAGTCGTAGTAGGCTTATCGGGCGGACTTGACAGCGCGCTTGCGTTGCTGGTAATGGTCAAGGCGGCAGACAGTCTCAAGATGGACAGGAAGAGTATTTTGGCGGTGACTATGCCGTGTTTCGGCACGACTAGCCGTACCAAGTCAAATGCGGAAATATTGGCAAACGGCTTGGGCGTGGACTTCAAGAGTGTGAATATATCAAAGACTGTGGAGAGTCATTTTGAAGATATAGGACAGGCAAAGGACGCTTTGGACGTCACCTTTGAAAACGCGCAGGCAAGAGAGCGTACGCAAGTGCTTATGGATATTGCCAACAAGGAAGGCGGTCTCGTCGTCGGTACGGGCGACTTGTCGGAGCTTGCGCTGGGTTGGGCGACCTACAACGGAGACCATATGTCTATGTACGGCGTCAACGGCTCTATTCCAAAAACATTGGTAAGGTATCTTGTCAAGTTTTATGCCGACACTTGCGACAACGCAGACGTGAACAAGGCTCTTCTTGATATTCTCGACACTCCGGTAAGTCCCGAGTTGTTGCCGTCAAAGGACGAAGAAATATCACAGCAGACGGAAAATATCGTAGGACCTTACGAGTTGCACGACTTCTTCTTATACTATATAATTCGTTGGGCGTATTCGCCAAAGAAGGTATACCGCATTGCGCTCGATACCTTTGCGGGTAAGTACGACAAAGAAGTTATACTCAAGTGGCTGAAGAATTTTTATAAGAGATTCTTTGCCCAGCAATTCAAACGCTCTTGCTTGCCCGACGGACCAAAGGTGGGTAGCGTGACGCTTTCTCCGAGAGGGGATTGGAGAATGCCAAGCGATGCGAGCGCAAGGCTTTGGCTCAAAGAGTTGGAAAGCCTTTAATGCCGACTGCGTATCTCGGCGCGCCTTCCGCCTGATCTGCGAGTCGACTCTCGGGGGCACGTACGGCAAGTACGCTCACCGCTCGGTCGCTCTTGTTAATACGAAAATCACACCAATCTCCGCAGTCTTGTATAAAGTAAAAAACTAAAAGAGTAACAAAAAAAAGAGTGTACTTGCAAGTACACTCTTTTAAGTTTTGAATGTTGCGATTATTTAATTCCGGCTTTAATGGAAGCTGCAACGGAATCGTTTTGGTCAGCCATAGAGTAGCTGAATACTATCGTAGATTCGCATTGAGCCGAGCCGCTGTATGCTACTATCGTGCCTTTCCAACTCTCGCTTACGGAGTATTGCTTAGCAAGACCGCAATCCCAAATTTGGACTACGAGATTGCAGTACTCGTAGGTCATATTCTTTCCGCCGTTATCGTTCTCGAGCATTCCAATCGTCGAATTTTCATCTTTCTTTTCATCGTAGGCAGCGTTGTCAGCGTTGGCTTTATCGACGTCGATGGAGAAGGTCAACTCAAAATATTTGTTACCGTTGTCGTCGGCTTTGCTTTCGATTTTAGCGCCTTCGCTCTTTACGATACCTTCAATTTTCCAGTTGATACAAGTCTTTCTTGCTTCTTTATAACTTCTTGAGGATTTAGCGTCTTCGTCTCTATTCCAATTTTTATTGCTTTCTTTCTTCCATTGCTCAACTTCCAAAAGACCTGTCTCCGTATTGTAAACTATATCCGAATTGTTGCTCATTCTATAATACTTACCGTCTTTTACGTATCTAATAGCAGCGGTAGTAAGAGTGTTTTGCGCAATAAGGTCAAAATTGTGATTGATAGGGAGTTTGAGGGTCCAGTCGTCTTTGACTGAATCGCTTTGTCTTCTCAATCTTTGATAGATAAGTTGACCGTGATTACTGTTCATTTTAGTTTCGCCGCTTCTATCGATGAAGTATGCGAAATATTCGCAGTCAATTTCGTTATAGGTGGACCTATACATTGCCGCAGCGATCCTATCTGCGGTGCTCAAAGATTCGTCAGCCAATATCTCGGCTACGTTTCTTGATATTGCGTTCATTGAAGCTAAATTAGCGGCGTCGGGGTATTCAAGATAATCCGCAAGAATCGTCTCATACTTAATGTCCGTAAGTTTATCGACGTTCTGACCGCTACAAGCGACGAAGCCGAGACACATTGTCAAAGCAATCGCCAATACCAAAGCAACTGATAAAAATTTTTTCATAAAATTCTCCCTCGCTCTTGTCAAGAGCCTCATATATTACTTTTATATAATTAGTATAAATTCGATATACGGTAAAAGTCAATATCTTTTTTTTATAAATTATGGACGAAATGGGATTATTATCGGGCGAGCAAACAGACAATTGACACAGAAATGAAAAAGGGTTATAATTATTATAATATTATATAAATTTTTTATCAATATTATTTGTATTGATATCAAGGGTGTATTATGGTAGAAAGAATTGCGCTTTATCCCAATCACGTGGCAAGACTTCTTGCTATAAGAAAAAAGATTTACAATATAGTAGGGCAATTATCTTGCGAAGCCGCGCTATCCAAAGAGCCAATTCCCAAGACCTTGCTTGACAAGGCGAATTTTTCTCCATTCAAAAACGGAATGGTTTGGGGCAGTGATTTTGACTGCGCTTGGTTTAGATTCAAAGGACAAGTACCGGAGGAATGCAAGGGCAAGAAGGTCGTCGCTTTGATAAACATTCAAGGCGAAGGACTAGTATATATCGACGGTCAGCCCAGACAGGGAATCACCCAAGTGCTTGACGGCATAGACCTTGTTCAATCCGTCAAGGGAAAGCAAGCCGTAGATTTGTTCAATCCCGCAGAGGGCGGAGAGCAAGTAGAACTGCTCGTCGACAGCGGTTTCAACGGCAAGCGCAACAAGAAGGGAGTCAAGGTCAGACTCATGCGCAAGGACTTGGCGACTTGCGACGAAGAAGCTTTGACGTATTATTACGATTATCTCCAACTAGTTATGGTAATGCTCACTTACGGCAAGAACAAGCATTTGAGTGAAGAGAGACTCAAGGAAATTGATAAAGCTCTCAATCAATCTTATAAACTTGCAAAGAAAAGTATGGTTGAGGCGCACGAATATTTGACGAAGATAATCACAACTCCCGTGGACGATAAAGTCACGGAATACACCGCGATAGGACACGCGCACATTGACCTTGCATGGCTTTGGCCTGTGAGAGAGACCAAGCGCAAAGGCACGCGTACTTTCGCCACTGCGCTCAACAATATAGACAAATATCCCGAATATATTTTCGGAGCGTCGCAAGCTCAACTCTTTGATTGGATCAAGCAAGAAGAGCCTGAACTTTTTGAGAGAGTGAAAAAGGCAGTTGCCGACGGACGTATAGAATTGCAAGGCGGTATGTGGACGGAAAACGATTGCAATATCCCAAACGGCGAAAGCATAATAAGACAGTTTTTATACGGCGAGAAATTCTTCAAAGACGAATTCGGAAAACAATGCAAAATGGTATGGCTTCCCGACGTGTTCGGATATCCCGCATCTTTACCGCAGATAATGAAGAAGTGCGGAAGAGAGTATTTTATGACGATAAAGCTTTCTTGGAACACCGTCAATAAATTCCCATACAAGACCTTCTTGTGGAAGGGCATTGACGGCACGGAAATATTATCGCATTTGGCTCCGCAGGGCAATTACAACTCCACGGGTTCGCCGATGGCTATCACCAAGTCTGACAACGGCAATCCGCAAGGCGACCAAATCGACAAGGCATTGCTCATCTACGGCATAGGCGACGGCGGCGGCGGTCCGGGCGAAGCGCATCTTGAAATGTTGAGACGCGAAGCAAACGAGAAGGGTATGAGCAAAATCGTACGCCGTCCCGCAGAGCAACTTTTCGACGATTTGAAGAGCGAATATATCGAAGTTATGCCCACTTATGACGGCGAGTTGTATCTTGAGAAGCATCAGGGCACTTACACTTCGCAATCCAACAACAAGCTTTACAACAGACTTATGGAGCAAGCGTTGCACAACTTGGAGTGGCTTATGTCGCTTGCCAAAGTCAAGGGAGTGGAGTACGACTGTCCGCGACTTGAAGAGATATGGAAAGAAGTATTGTTGTATCAATTCCACGACATTATCCCAGGATCGTCTATCAACAGAGTATACGTCGAGTCGTTGGCAAGATACAAAGAAATGTACGCCGAGGTCAACGGATATATCGATGAAATTTTGAAGTCGCTGACGACAAGCGCAGGCTTGGGAGTCGTCAATCCCACGAGCTTTGACAGACAAGAGTACGTCAAAATGAACGATATGTGGTACAAAGCAGACGTCAAGGCGTATTCTTCGGCTTTGCTGACAAGCATCAGCGTAGAAGACAGAGAAGGGCTGTCGCGCGGAAGAGACTTTATTCAAAACGACAAAGTCAAAGTGCATTTCGCAAAGGATGGAACTATCGACTCACTCGTTGACTTGACGAACAACAAAGAATTGTGCGGAGACTATCTCAACAAGCTCACCGTATATTCCGACCCCAAGATGTATTACAACGCGTGGGATATCAATATCAAATATACGGATATGCGCAAGTGGCAATTTAAATTGGAAAGTCATAAGTCCTATCTTGACGGCGCAAGCGTAATAATGGAGAATATTTATACCTTCAAAGACAGCACGATAATTCAAAAGGTGACTTTGACAAAGGGTGACAGCGCAGTGGTATTCGATACGGCAGTGGATTGGAGAGAGGCGTACAAAATGTTGCGCGCAGACTTCCGCCCAAGCGTATATTCCGACACTGTCAACTGCGATATTCAATTCGGCAATTTCGACAGATCTACGCTTGAGGATACTTCCGTACGCAAGGCGCAATTTGAGATATGCGCTCACAAATTTATCAACGTGGACAACGGCGATTACGGTGTCGCGCTCCTCAACGATTGCAAGTACGGCTATAGAGCAAAGAACGGACTTTTGTCCCTCAATCTCTTGCGTTCGCCAAAGTCTCCCGACCCCGAATGCGATATGGGCGAACATAAATTCACTTACGTATTCTATCCTCATGAGGGCAAGTGGAGCGACAGCGACGTAGTCAAGCGCGGTTACGCTCTCAACAACAAGCTTATCGTCAAAGAGGCGACTCCCGTCATTGACAATTTATTTGAGATAGACGGCGACGTAATTTTGGAGACAGTCAAGGTCAGCGAGGACGGCAAGGGCATCGTCGCAAGAATATACGAAAGATGCGGCAGAGATTGCAAAGCCACCGTCAAAGCAAAGTTCCCCTGCATGAAGGTATATGAAAGCAATATGATAGAAGACGACCTCAAAGCAGTAGATAGCGACGACTTTGAATTTGGAAAGTACGAAGTAAAGACTCTTATCTTTACTCTTTAAACGACGTTACACTTTTACTTGCCGTCCCTTCGATTGAGTAACGCCTTGAATGCGTCACTCTGAGTGTAGCGAAGCGAAATCGAAGAGTCTCTGAATAAAGAAGCTTATTAAAAAAGCGCCACGCAAATCAGCGTTGCGCTTTTTTATTCAACTAAATTTCTATTTTAAATAAAATTTTTCAAATTCCAAAAAAAGTATACTTTTACTGACTGCCCATGAAAAGACGTATTTTTACGATTACATTATACTTCACGCGTAAAAAATTTGCAATACCTTTAGGTCAGTAAAAGTATACTTT
>CAMWSW010000043.1 GCA_947176975.1 uncultured Clostridia bacterium
CAAAATAAATATATAATTTAGTTCGATTCTAAGAGAGGCTAGGCAAATCTAAAATGCGCCTTTTTCGCCAATAGTTAAAATAAGATTCAAATATATGAGCCATTCGGTTTTTTCGAATGGCTCGTGTATTGAAGAGGATAAATGAAAATTTTTGATAAAGACATATACGGCGTAATATTTGATCTTGACGGCACGCTTTTGGATTCTTCTTGGGTGTGGCTAAAAGTTGACGCGGATTTTCTTGCGGAAAACGGAATTCAAGTCACTGACGATTATACCGACGCCGTTCATCAGATGCACTTCAACGAAGCCGCGCTTTACACCAAGACGAGATATAATCTTTCGCAGAGCGTAGAGCAAATCAAAGATAGATGGATTGAGATGGTGCAGTATGAGTATGCTCGCAATATCAAGCTCAAAGAGAGTGCATACGATTTCATTATCAAATTGATTAAATCCGGAGTGAAGGTAGCTTTTGCCACGACGCTATTTAAAAAGGTTGCAGTTCCTTGTCTTTTAAACAATAAATTGACGAAAGAATTTTTGGGGGTCGATTGTCCTTTGACGACGGCCGATGAAGTAGAACGTGGAAAAGATTTTCCCGATATATACCTCCTTGCGGCAAGTAAAATAGGAGTAGAACCGCGCAGTTGTATGGTATTCGAAGATATTCCACTAGCAATGCGGGGCGCTCAAAAGGGCGGTTTTGAGTTTTGCGGAGTATATGATTTAAGCTCCAATGGAAATACAAATTTTGCCGATATGTGTCGATATTATATCAAAAATTTCCAAGAATTGCTTTAATTTGACACGATTGAACATTGTTCAACAAATTTCTTATTGAACAATGTTCAATTATTTTAAGTAGAATTATTATACTTTAAAAATATTTTACTTGTAATTTTGCGTGTGCAGTAATATAATATAAATATGGCATTGCTTGAAGTGACAAAAGTTGACTTTGAATATTACGGCTCAAGTTTTGCCCTTCAAGACGTCAACTTGTCTTTGAGCCAGGGCGAAAGGCTGGTAATATACGGACGAGAGAATTCAGGTAAAACAACGCTTCTCAGATTGTTGTGCGGACTTGAAGAATACGATCGAGGTAATATATTGCTTGACGGAGTTCAGCTTAAAGAACTGTCGCAAAAGCAAATGGATATAGGTTTTTCCTTTGACTGTCGTATATTGGACGGCAAGGCGTTGGCTGGAGACGTGATAAGTTATCCAATGAAGTTGAGGGAGATGCCACAGGAAAGTGTGGACGCCTACCTTGAAATGGTGACAAGCAGATGCAATATTCCAATGCAGACGCAAATCAAAGATTTGAGCGATATGCAAATTGCAGTGCTCATTCTTGCAAGACTTTTTGCCGTAGATAGGAGACTTTATCTAATAGACGACGTGTGGAAAGATTTGCCGCAAGAAGAAAAAGCAGTTGTCACGAAGTATCTTAATGATAATATCAATGGCAAAAACGCAATCGTTGCTACCGACGATAGCGATTGGGCAAGAAAGATATCCGCTGACAAGATATTGGTGATGACGGATAAGCAAGTTGCGCCGGTGCTGTCTGCAGAAGAGATAGAGCGACGACCGTTGAATATGCAAAGCGCGATTTTTGCAGGATATGAGTTGCATATAGGCAAATTGGTCAAGATTGGTGAGAAATATTTTGCTCACCTATATGGGAAAGATTATCCCGTAAGTAAACCTATAGGAGACGTTTACGTCGGCAAAAGAGTATGTTTTGCAATCAAGAGATATGGCGGACCTTGTGACATACAGGAAGTTGGGAACGGAGAAGTAATGAGTTTTTATTACGACGTCGACGCGGAGAGAATAGTCACTCTTTGATTTGTCCCAAATCGTCCATAAAATTATATGACGACAGAGTAAACTGAAAATATACGCCGAGTAATTGAAAAAATTCGGTCAATAATATAGAAAGAGGTGTATTTTGGATAATATGGATTTTAAAAAGATTTTTGAGCAAGAGGATTTCAACAATCCTTATATTGCGCAAAAGAGAAAGCTTAGCGTCAAAATTATTGCGTTGATTACTGTCATCTGTGTCTTTTTGGTTGGCGCAGTATTTACCGTAGGTATAGTAATTGGCGCAAACACGGGAATGAAGAATGATATGCCACTCATGCAAGAGGCGTACCAGATAATGAAGAAGTACTATTACAAAGACATTTCATGGGATGAATTCCAAGAGATAGCGGCGAGCGCATTTGCAGGTTCGCTTGACAATTTTTCCGGTATAGTCAAGGCTGACGGAAGCGAAAGCACCTCGGGAACTTACGGAATCAGCATTTCAAGTACGATTTACAACGAGCATATTATCTCCTTTGTCGAGCCTGAATCTGCGGCTTGGAATAGCAGTGCATACTACAGGTTTAACGAAGATTTATCCGTTGACGATAGTTTTGATCCCAAGGCTACCAACGTGGTGATTGACGAGGGAGACAAGGTGTACGGAGTTATCGTCGAAGATAAAAACGAAGACGGCGAAACAAAAGAGTATATCTATAGATTGGAGAATGCCAGCGCGCAATATATGCGTCAAATCGTCAGCGAGTATGACGAAGCAATCTTTATCATCAAGAAATATATTGGGAATGAGCAATATGCAAGCGGCTATTACGGATTTTATATGGAAAAGCAAGAGCCTAGCGACAAGACGGCATACTACTACAAGTATACCGACGAGGTAGGCATAATTAAAGTTCTTGAATTCTCCAACAATACGACGATTGATTTTGCCGAGTGCGTAAACAAATTTATTGAAAACAAGAATAAGAAATTGATTCTTGATTTGCGCAACAACGGCGGCGGTAATTCCACGACTCTTGAGTATATGGCGCAATTCTTGCTCAATAATCCCAAGAAGGAAGAATTGCCTTTGATTAAACTTGTCTCCAATGCGGGTAATGGCAAGCAAGAGAGCAATTTGGTATATTCCAGCGCAGAGGATTATGCAAATCCCGAAAATCCATACACGGCTTTTCCAATAGCCAGCAGAGTATCGGGCTTTGAAGTAGTAGTACTTTGCAACGGCGGATCTGCGTCTGCGTCCGAGGCGTTGATAGGAGCATTGCAATATTACAACAATGCAAAAATCGTGGGTACGAAGACGTACGGCAAGGGTGTTGCGCAAAAAGTATTCGTGCTTTCCACAGGCGACTATTTATATGTCACCAACGGAACTTATTACGTACCTACAGCCGATGAGGGCGGCAATATGGTATGGGAGAAGTGTATTCACGGCGAAGGCTTTACGCCCGATGAAGAAAATATAGTCACGGACAGAATCGTGGCGTATGCTCAAGATGCTTGCACGCAAAGAGCAATGGAAATCTTAGGATACTAATAAATTTAACAACAACTCCGAGTCGGTGACGCGGCAATGCCCTTCGCCGACTTGGTAAAATAACAAACAACCAAATCGATGAGAATTCGGAGAGTAGGGCAAATCAATAACAAGACTTTACTTTACTCTGCGCTTTTGCAGAGTTTTCTTTTTCCCCACGCTCTCCAAAGGAGTATTTATGACAAGAATAGGCGTAATAGGAATCGTATTGAAGCGTGACAGGAATTCCGCATTGGCGATTCAAAATTTGCTTTCGGCTTATGGTGATATCATTGTAGGCAGAATGGGCGTGCCCGACAAAGAGAGCGGCATAAGCGCCATAAGCGTAATCGTCAAAGGCACCAACGAGCAAATATCCGCTTTAACGGGTAAGCTGGGCAAGCTCAATGACGTATATGTAAAATCTGCCGTCACCGCATTGGAGATTGAATAAAAATCAGATTGAAAAAGGAGTATACAATATGAAAATCAAAAAGAGTTTTGTAGCAATTTTGGCAATAATGGTAATGATTGTATTTACTTTTGCATTTGTTGCCTGCAACGACTATTCTACTGAAGGGGATGACTCTCCGTCGGGAGATGATGCTACGTCCGGCGAAGGTGTGACGCAATTAAGTTATACGATTGTCGCTCCCGACGGCGCGCCGGCTTTGGCAATAGCAAATCTTGCTTCAAGTATATCGACGGACGAAAAACAATATACTGTTAACAAAAAGGTAGTGGCATCTTCGACTATAGGCGCTGAAGCAGTAAAAAGCGACGTCGATATGGCGATAGTGCCCGCGAATCTTGCGTCAAAGATATTCAACACAAGCGGCGGATATAAGATATTGGCAGTAGTCACAAATGGTAACTTATATATGACTTCAAGCATACCGTGCGACGTGACTTCGTTGCAAGACCTCAAAGGCAAGATGGTCTATTCGATAGGTCAGTCAAGCGTACCCGATATGATTTTCCAAACTTTGCTCAACAATGCGGGCATGCAATATGCAGTCGGTGAAACTCCAAGCGACGGCAAGGTGACAATAAAGTATTGTCTTGACGGCTCGGAGGTCATATCTCAACTTGCACTCTCAAAGGCAAAAAATCAACTTGCATTCGGTATATACGGCGAACCTGCCGTCACCAATTCCAAGGCTAAAGGATTTGAAGAGGTTTTTGATTTGCAAAGCCTTTGGGCTGAGAATCAAGAGGGAAATCAAAGCGGTTATGCTCAAGCCGTATTGATAGCTCGTGACAAGGTATGCGAAGACAGCGCGTTCATAGCAAAACTATTGGAAGCCTTTACTGCCAACCAAAACAGTATATTGCAAGAGCCTGCAAAAGCAGTGGAGAATATCAAGGCAATATATCCGCAGTCGGCATTGCAGACAAATATGACGGCGCAGGTAATCGGCAGATGTAATATCAAGACTGTCAAGATTGACGTTGAGGGCAGAACGTATTACGAAAATACACTCAAAGCGGTAATGAATATAAATGCAAATCTCATTGGAGGAAAGTTGCCAAGCGACGACTTCTATATCGCATAATAAGATATGAACAAAAGAAAACTCTATCAAATCGCCAATTACGCTCTTCCAATCGTGACGATAGTCATGATAGTGGCAATCTACGCAATAATTTCAAAGGTAGTCAATATTGAGTTGATTGCGCCGTCGGTGGGCGCGACGCTAAAGCAGTTGTTTGCGTTGTTTGGCAAAGGAGAATTTTACAAGGCTGTGGGCGGTACGCTATTGCACGCTTTTATAGCTTACGCAATTTCATTTGCATTGGCGCTTGCATTGGCGATATTGACGAAGTTTTGCGCTCCGCTGAAGAGAGTGTTTGCTCCTATAGTCGCGCTGGTGAGAGTATTGCCGACGATGTCTTTGGTATTGCTCATGTTGATATGGTTTAAGAGTTTCCAAGCGACTGTATTGGTCGCGTTCTGCGTAATCTTTCCTATGCTGTATACGGGTATTTGCGACGCAATAGAGGGCGTGGACAAGGACTTAATTGAGATGGCGAGAGTATACGGCGTGGATAAAAAGAGACTTATCACAAAGTTGTATATTCCGCAGGCTTTGCCGTCGGTATTTACGAGTATCAAGAGTTCAATCGGACTTAATCTCAAAATCGTCATTTCCGCCGAAGTTATTGCGCAGACGGCAGGCAGTATGGGACTGTATATGCAACTTGCAAAAATCAATCTTGACACGGCGGTTCTGCTTGCCTGGACTATCGTCGCAATAGTGATAGGCGGTATTATCGAAGGTATTGTGTCCTTGATTGCAAAAAAGGCGGTGAAGTGGTTATGAGAATTGTCAACTTGAATTTTGCTTACGGCGATAATAAGATATTTGAAGACTTGAATTTAGATATGCCGACGGGCGGCGTAACTTGTATTATGGGCGGATCGGGAGCAGGTAAGACCACGTTGCTCAACTGTATCAGCAGGCAGTTGCAATATGACGGCAATATCGTATACGACAAGGAAGAAGCAAGTTTTGCGTATGTCTTCCAACAGCCAAGGCTTATTCCCTCAATTACAGTTGAGGATAATATAAAGTTCGTTTTGCCGAGTACTCTTGACAAAGAGCAAGTCGGACAGCGAGTGGGCGATATAATAGATAAGTTGCAAATCAATGAGTGTCGCAAGTCATATCCCAAAAATATCAGCGGCGGTCAGGCGGGTAGAGTTGCGCTTGCAAGAGCGCTTGTCACAGACTGCGATATATTGCTCCTCGACGAGCCATTCAAAGGTCTTGACGTCAAGCTCAAAAAGGATATTCTCAATCTTTTGATACCGCTTATCGAGCAAAAGAGCGTAGTTTTCGTCACTCACGACGTAGAAGAAGCGCTTGCAATAGCAGACAGAGTATACGTCTTTGAGCGGAAAGAAAATGCAAGCGTCACTGTAAAAGGACAGATTGATATTGAGCAAAATCAAGTCGATAGAGATATCTATGGGGAAGAATTAAATCAAAAAAGAAAGGAAATCTACGAGCTGTTATCGTAAGTTTTTATGTCATTTCGACCGAAACATAGTGGAGTAGAGAGAAATACCAATTTATGAAGAGAAAATGGCTCAAGTAGTATTTGCAATAGTACCACCTTTTTTAGAGAGAAGTGGCGCGTTTAAAGCTAAACTTATACCTTGAACGAGTCATTCTGAGCGAAGTGAAACGAAGTTGAAGAATCTAATATAGGAAGAAATTATGAAAATTAATTACGTTTACATCTTATCGAATTACACAAACACTACTTTATATATTGGTGTGACAAGTAACATATATCGAAGATTAAATGAGCACAATGACAAAGTGGTCGATAGTTTTACAAAGAAATACAACTTAAATAAGTTGGTTTATGTTGAAGAGTATTCGAGTATTGTAGATGCAATCGCAAGAGAAAAACAATTAAAAGGGTGGCGTAGAGAAAGAAAAAACGCTTTGATAAATTCTGTCAATCCCGAATGGAAAGACTTGCTAAAAGATAATTAGATTCTTCGACTACACTTCGTTTCGCTCAGAATGACTCGTTGAATGTGTTACTTTCACTTTAAACGCGTCACCCTGAGCGAAGTCGAAGGGTCTTTAAAACAATATAAATATAAATACACGACTTTTGTGTGTTTTTACATATAGTAAAATTTTTGTCGTATAATCGAGTTATCATTAATAAGGAGTTGATTATATGGATAAAGAATTACAAAGCAAAATTATAAAAAGCGTTGAGGATAGTTTAACAGCAGCCGAAGCGCAGGTAATTTGGTATTTAAGAAAAAGCAACGACAATAATGCGGTTATAAGATTATTAAATGCACTCAAGCAATTATATGAAAAGAATTGTGACGGTATAATTAGGTTATATGTCAAATTCTCGCTTACTCCCGAAGAAATACTATTCTTAGAAAGCATAAAAGATTTCTCCGAGGATAAATTGCAAAATCTCAGAGAATTTATGGAAAAATTATTGGAAGAAGAGTAATGATGTTTTATGGCAAAACATTACGATTGCTTTGCCA
>CAMWSW010000044.1 GCA_947176975.1 uncultured Clostridia bacterium
GCGGCGGCATGGGCGAAAGATGCAATCTCGGATATAACAAATTGTTGCTCAACGTGGGCGGCTCTCCCCTGCTTGAAAAAACTCTCAACTGTTTTTGCCACGGCGACGTTTCCAAAATAATAATTGCCTATAATAAGAATGACAAGAGCGCCATTGAAGAAATTACTCAAGGCAAGGATAATATTATTCTCTGTGAAGGCGGAGCGACTCGCAGCAAATCTATTTGCAACGCGCTTAAATGCGTGGAAGATAGTTGCGACTTCGTAATTATCCACGACGGCGCAAGGTGCTTTCTCCCCAAAGACTGTCTTGTGAGATGTATGCAAGACGCTGCGCAATACGGCAACAGCGTACTTTACGTCAACAGCGTGGATTCTCTGCGTATCGTCGACGGCGACAACTCTCACCCAATAGATCGCGCCAAGATAGTACGCATCCAAACTCCTCAAATATTTAAAAAAGAAGAAATTATCAAGGCATACGATTTGGCGGACGGCAAAGACTTTTCCGACGATGCCACGCTTTATGAAGAATTTATCAAAAAGCCAATTCACCTCACTCATGGCAGTGAAGCAAATATAAAGATCACCACCCCGTCGGATTGCAAAAATCTCAACGGCGGTTATTTAATCGGCAACGGCTGGGATACGCACCGATTGGACGTAGGCAGAAAGTTGATACTCGGCGGAGTTGAGATACCTCACGATAAAGGACTTGTGGCGCACAGCGACGGCGACGTGCTTATACACGCCATTATGGACGCAATACTCTCTGCAATGCACGAAAGAGATATTGGCGTACTCTTCCCCGACACCGATAATAAATATAAAGATATTAGCAGCGTAAAATTGTTGCAAGAAGTGCTTAAACTTGTGAAGTCAAAGGAACTTGCCGTCAAATCGGTAAGCGCGGTAATTATGGCGCAAAAGCCAAAACTGTCGCCGCATATCCCCAATATTCAAAATAGCCTTGCAAATATAATAGGAATTGAAGAAAACTGCGTAAGCATATCCGCCACTACCACCGAAAAGCTTGGTATGGCAGGTCGCGAAGAAGGCATCAGCGTAAGCAGTGTAGCGGTATTGTATTGAATTTACTCATCTTGAGAATTATCAGATTGAGAACTATTCGGCGAAGCAAGCGCCTCCTGTCTTTCTTTTAAAAATTCTTTAAGCGATTTAATATATTTCTTAATCAATATTACCTCGGAAAATACCAGTACCGCAACTACGCAAAGTCCGATAAAGGTCAAGACGAGCGCAGGGAAAATTTTTGCGCCCTCCAACATAAAACTAGCGACAAGATACTTTGCCGAACATACGAATACAAGAATCGCAACTATAGCTACGACTATTACCCCAATCCCGCCGATAATGCTAAACGGCGTAATATAAAACCACTGATATAACTTCATATCCTTTTTTGCTTTGTCCGTGTTCTTGTCTGCCATATGTTTATTTTAACATAGAAATTTTATTTTGCAAAGTGTTTGTTTTTATTTTAATCTGTAGAGATTTCTCCGCTCCACTACGTTACGGTCGAAATGACATAAGATTAGCGTATGGCGAAAAGTGGTATTTGCATTAAGTACATCATTGTTTTGGGTTTTGCTATTTTCGAGATTAAGATTACTCTCACTAAAAAATATGCCAGTACTAATGCAAATTCTACTTGAGCCATTTCACCATTTAACTACAACTGTTTAAAACTTTGGAATTACAAAGTGAAAGACGATTGCGACTATTGCAGCAAATAAAAAGAGTCCGCCGACTATTGCAAAGTTCTCTTTGATATGCTTGTTGGACTTAAATAAAAACGCAATGCCAAGTCCTGCATTGACGATTAGACCGCCGAGGCAAGAGCCGAAAGAGATCGTACCGCTCAAAAACAGTTCTGTAATAACTACGCTGGACGCACAATTTGGGATAAGTCCGACGAGCGTAACCAAAATAGGTTGCAATACTCCGCTCTTTGACATAAATGCTGCAAGACGTTCTTCACCTACGTAATATATGATAATGCCCATCACGATATTAAAAATCAAAATATACGCTAAAATCTTGAGAGTGTGCAACAATGGATGCACTAGATATTTCTTGACGTTGCTCTCCTTGCCGTCGTCGATATGATGACCGCAACACCCTTTGTGTATATCCACTTCTTCGTCATCGTCATGGCCTTCGTGAGAATGGTCGTGAGTCTCTTCTTCGTGAATATGCTCCTCTGTGTGTATATGCCCATCTTCGTCGCTATGCTCATGAGTATGTTCTTGCGATTCTTCAATTTCTGCCGTTATCTTTGTGAGTTGCTTTTTGCCCGCAAGTCTTGCAAATAAATCTATTGCGTAACCTACAATCAACGCCAAAACAAACTTGGATAATATAAGCGCAAGAAGCTTGAGCCAAACGCCCTGTTCGTGAATATGCGAAAAAAGTATCGGCAACGCTTCGTCGGAAGTGGCGATAAACACTGCAAGCAACGCGCCAAGCGTGATTTGACGGCAGGAATATAAGTCGGACGCAAGCACGGAAAACCCGCATTGCGGAACTATGCCAAAACCTGCGCCGACTGCAACGGCGTAGTTTGATTTGAGTTTTGAATTCATTTTGACGGCGATTTTTTGTTCGACAAGTTCAATGAGGATATAGAATACCAACAGTATCAAAGATAACTTGATCGTGTCCAAAAATGCGTCAAGCAAGACGTGCCACATAGTACATTCCTTCGATAAGTACAACTATTATAAAACAAATTTGGAATATTTCAAAATGAAAATACTGACAAAATAAAAATTATGCTACGGCTTGAGTTGACGCATCTGAATTTTTGTCAGGCAATGACAAAATTATCGTAACTACAGCCCCTGCCTTATATATTTTATTCTGCGAATCGCTAATATCGCCCCTGTCAACAATCAAATTGTAACCTCTTATCTTTGCTTTATTCACGCCTACTCTGCTTGCATAAATATTGAGAGCCTCTCTAATCTCGTCCGCCGACATCTCTTTGCCAAGCATAACGCAGAACGACTTTCCGTCAAGCGACACACCGCTCTTATCAATATACTCGAATACATAACTCATCTCTTTGACAGCGTCAAAATCTTGTGTCTCGTCGCCGTCGATATACAAATCAAAATTACGGTTATACTTGTTCATAACGATTCCCCAACTGTTCTTTTCCGTAATTTCAAGTTGCATCTTGAAGTTGTCGTAATAATTGAACTGGGTATTTGCCACGTACTGCGAATATTGGTCGGAAGTATAATTGTCGACGTCCGCTCTTATCTCATCCGTAAACAAGAAGTATCTGCCGTTGATGTATTCATAGCGACTGATCACGTCTTCTTCCTGTACGGCAACGACTATATTGCCCCAAGTAGCGTCTGTCAAAAACCACTTGCCCATTATTTGAACTTTATTCCAAGCGTGTCCGGCGTCGCCTTCTTTTGCATCTTTTAACTTGCCCGTTACGCGAACGCAATCTATACCTTCGATAGCGCACATCACGGCATACGCCTTTGACAGTCCGTCGCACACCGCCGCCCCGTTGAGGACGCCTTCAAGATAAAACGCATTGTATTTATAACTTGCCTCGGGCAAAGTAGTATAAGCAACGTTGTTGTCGTAATACACGTTGATTATAAGCCAATCGAATATGGCTCTTGCCTTTTGCAAATCGCTCATTCTGTCGTCGCAAATTCCGCGCATAATTTCTTTGAACTTGTTGTATATTCTATAAGCTTGCGAACCGCTCGTCAGCAAAGGACGATAGCCGTGCGAAAGTACGTAAAATAGCTGGTCGGAAGTAGTACATTCATACTCGTCTTCGACGCAATTTATCGCAAAGTCGTCAAAATTTGCCCGTCTATTGCTGACGTAATTGTTGAATACGTGTCCTATCTGCGGGTAATAATCTTTTTTCTCCGTTGCCGAAAGCGTAGCTTGATCGCCTAATTTTGAACTCATCCATAAATAACAAGAACTGTTATCGCACCAATAACTCGATCCCAATATTCTTGGGAAAGTATTTTCGCTCAACGCTTTGGCAAGTTCTGCTTCGATTTTATCTTTACCGCTGACATAAGTAACCTTTATTGGAGTTCCTCTGTTGTCTTTGACGATATTATTAAAGAATACGAACTCCACGTACGCCAACATATCATCATAACTCTTAATTGACTTGATGTCGCTCAACTTATACCAATTTCTATCCAAGAAGCCCGAATATACCTTATCTTCAAATCGAGCATAAAGCGTCAAATCCGCGTCGGGCATATAACGCAAATTGTGCCTTATTGTCATATCCTCGTCAATATACCAAACTAGCTTTTGACTGCCGTCTTGAGACAATGCTTCTGCCGGTCTTGTCAACGCCGTGCCGGGATATAACATTTCGTCGGCGTAGTCGCCCTCTACTTCGTCCGGCAAAACGTAAGACAACGTCTTCTTATAATCGAAATCGACGAATTTAGCGTAAAGCACGAGACTGCGCGCGAATCCCGACAAAGAAGTCAATTTATCCTCGAATTTATTGTCAAGATACCACCCTACGAATTTCTTGTCGACTCTCGTCGCGTCTTTCAACGGGAAAATATTCTCCACTGTATATTCGCTCTTGTTGAGAGGGTCGTTATCTCCGCCGTTAAGCACGTACTGTATTGCGTAAGTTATGATAGAAAATTTCGCTGTAAAAGTCGCGCTTTGTTGTGGCAAAGAGTCTATATCCTCAAAATCCACTTCTTCTCCGCCATACGTCCAATATAAGAAGTCGTAACCGACTTTATTCACTTTAGGTACAGTTAGCTCCTCCACGCTTTTAACTTTTTGAATCAGTTTTCCGCTGACAAGCTCTGCGCCTTCCGCCGAGAACGTATACGTGACGTATTTGTCTTCTTCCTCGCCGCTGTTTCCGCTCGTAATTTCTCCGCTTGAGACGCTACCGCTAGGCAAATCTTTATCGCCTTCGTCGACTTTCTCGACGATTGCAAATTCTTTGGACTTTTGTCCCTTGAAGTTACCTTTGCCGGTGATCGTAACGCGTCCGTTGCCTATCTCTATATTGTCGGAATACTCTACGTCGTAATCCGTGCCAAATTCCAAAACTCTGTTGATGTATTTGACGGATATCTCGGGTCTTATCTCCGCTCCCGTGTATTCGTAAGCCTCGGCTGAAAAAGTTATTTCGCACTTGTCGATTTCCGTCCTAAGCGCTTCGCTTATTCCGCTCAAATTACAAGCCGTCAACGAAAGTATCGCCGAAAGCAACAAGATTGATATTATTAAGGCTAAACGTCTTTGCGAATTTTTCATTTATTGCTCTCCGGCAAATATGCTTCAAGTCTGTATATCGGCATATCCATATCTGTATATTTGATTTCGTGTTCTGTCATTATATTATCTTCAAAGTTCGAATTGTGCAAATCAAGCGTAACGTTTTTGAGCGCAAAACCGTTTTGCGACAACTCGCAAATAGAATACTCAAACATATTCATATTATCCGTCTTGTGATATATCTCTCCGCCTTTTGCCAATATATCATTGTATATATTCAAAAACTTGGCGTTTGTAAGTCTCTGTTTCTCATATCCTTTTTGCGGCAATGGCGTGGGAAAATTGATATGTATGCGCGACACGCTGTGAGGCGGAAAATAACTTTGCAAGCACTCTGCTCTCAATATCATAAAGCGCACGTTGGAGAGTCCCTCTTTCTTGGCTCTCTCGCAAGCCTCGACGATTACGTTGGAAAGCATCTCTATAGCTATATAGTTGACGTGGGGATTGCGCTTTGCAAGATTGGTAATAAACATACCCTTTCCGCAACCTATCTCCAACTCAACAGCGTTGTTATTACCGAAGACCTGCTTGAAATCTATGTAGTCTTTTTTTGCAACGGAAGTCTTCATATTGAGATCGGCAATAGTGCGCTCGATTATCAAATCGCTCACTTCTTCAAGACGCTCGTCTAGATTATGCTTTCTTCGCATCCTCATACGCTTCCTCCGTTTGCCTCGCCCGTTAAATAATATTCAATGGCAATACTATTCTAACATTTTTTAAATCGTTTGTCTATATACTTTTATAAATATATAAAAAGTGGTAAAATTTTACCACCTTTTAAAAATTTGATTTCTTAATTGAAGCAGTATTTAACCTCCTAAAGCGACGCCGCAAGCTCTTCAAGCCACTTGAATTCGCCGTATTCGATTGCGCCGTTGTCGCACGCAGCCGCCAATACTTTGTCGATAGGCATCTTGACGACTTTGTCTATGCCGTATTGCTTGGCTATGCTATCCACGCTGCTCTCGCCGAAAATATACAGCTTTTCGCCGCACTTGTCGCACTGATAATACGACATATTTTCAACTATCGCAAGTACGGGAATATTCATCAGCTTTGCCATCTCCACGCCTTTGGATACTATCATACTCACAAGTTCCTGCGGAGTCGTCACCATAATAATGCCGTCTATCGGCAAATTCTGAAATACCGTCAACGCAACGTCGCCGGTGCCGGGTGGCATATCGATAAACATTGTATCGACGTCTCCCCAATACACGTCAGTCCAAAACTGCGTGACCGCTCCCGTCACCAAACTCGAACGCCATACGACGGGATTGGTGTCGTCTTTGAGAAACATATTCATAGATACGACTTTGATACCCGTCACGCTTTGCGCGGGAATTATACCCTTGTCGCACCCCATTGCCTTTTCATTTATTCCAAAGGACTTTGCCATGGACGCGCCGATAATATCTCCGTCGAGTACGGCTACGCTCCTGCCCTGTCTGCGACTCAACACCGCAAGTGCGCTCGTCACCATAGACTTGCCCACTCCGCCTTTACCGCTCATCACGGCGTAGACTTTGCCTACTTTTGAAAACTTGTTAAGCTGCGGTTTTTGCGGAGCGTTGCGCTCTTTGCAATCCTGCCCACAAGTCGAACAATCGTGTGTACAATCGCTCATAGAATCTCCTTTTTATTTCGTCTGTTATAGAGTCTTTACCAACTTCTTGCAGTACGCCTTTCCTTCTGCCGACAACTCGGTAAACGGCTTTCTGCAACCGCCCATCTCTATGCCCATTTCTTCGAGTATGCCCTTTTCCGTAGCAAATACTCCGTACTTGATAAGCATAGTGATGATCTCGTTTGCCTCGTATTGAATTCTTTGCGCTTCTTTGATATTGCCCTCGTTGAAAAGACGGAACATATCCACGTACTTTTGAGGCATAAAGTTATAAGTCGAACCGATACCGCCGTCCGCGCCCATACTCAAACCTGCCACGAGCATTTCGTCAAAACCGTTGTATACTATTGGAT
>CAMWSW010000045.1 GCA_947176975.1 uncultured Clostridia bacterium
ACGGCGACACCCAACGATACAAAGGTCTGGGCGAAATGGACGCGGAACAACTTTGGGATACCACTCTTCGACCCGAGACGCGTACGCCTTCGAGAGTAAAAATCAAGTACGATTAAGAGGCGGACGAGATATTCACCGTGCTTATGGGCGACGAACCCGAGAAGCGCCGCACCTTTATTGAAGAAAATGCAAATCTCGTAAAAGATTTGGACGTATAAGGAGGAAGACATGGAAGAGAAGAAAGATAATATTTTTGAAATGCTCGACAAGACCAACGTCGTTGAAGTAGACGCGGTCAACGAAATGAAGACCTCCTTTATCGCATACGCAATGGCGGTCAACGTATCGAGAGCTATCCCTGACGTAAGAGACGGTCTTAAGCCGGTACATAGAAGAATACTATATGCAATGAACGAACTCGGTCTTACGTCCGACAAGCCTTTCCGTAAGTGCGCGCTTATCGTCGGTGACGTGCTTGGTAAATACCACCCGCACGGCGATTCGTCGGTATACGACGCGTTGGTAAGACTTGCGCAAGACTTTTCGATTAGATGTACGCTCGTTGACGGCCACGGTAACTTCGGCTCTGTCGACGGCGACCCTGCGGCTGCGTATCGTTATACGGAAGCAAGACTCAGCAAGATTGCAGACGAAATGATAAGAGGCATCGACAAAAAGACAGTCGACTTTTATCCCAACTTTGATGACACGAGAGAACAGCCTGTCGTATTGCCGTCGAGATACCCCAACTTGCTCGTCAACGGCTCCGACGGTATCGCCGTCGGTATGGCTACGTCAATCCCGCCGCACAACCTCGGCGAAGTTATCGACGGTACGGTTGCATTGCTTGAAAATCCCGATTTGGATATCGACGGACTTATGGATTATATTCCTGCTCCCGATTTCCCGACAGGCGCGTATATCATGGGCGGCAGCGGAATCAAGAAAGCGTATCGCACCGGTAGAGGTAATTGCATCATAAGAGCAAAAGCGGAGATTGAAGAAAACGATCGCACCGGCAAAGCTAAAATTGTAATTTCCGAGATACCTTATCAAGTAAATAAGGCAAAGCTTATCGAGAATATGGCAGACCTCGTCAAGCAAAAGAGAATAGAGGGTATTTCCGATATTCACGAGCTTTCCGACAAGGAAGGTATGAGAATCGTCGTAGATATCAAGAAAGACGCCAATCCGCAAGTCGTACTCAATACGCTTTATAAGCATACGCAGTTGCAGACTTCTTTCTCTATGATTATGCTTGCACTTGTCGACGGTACGCCAAAGGTGCTCAATCTCAAGCAGATACTCGAAGAATATATCAAGCACCAAAAATCCGTCATTGTCAGAAGAACGCAATTCGATCTCGACAAGGCACTGGAGAGAGAACACATATTGCTCGGTCTCGTCAAGGCTTTGACGAATATCGACGAAGTAATCGATACCATCAAGAAGTCCAAAGACAGACAGTCGGCTATCGAAAACCTTATGGCGGGCTTCGAACTTTCAGACAAGCAAGCTATTGCAATTTTGGAAATGAGATTGCAAAGACTTACCGCTTTGGAAGTAGAGAAGATTCAAGAAGAACTTGCAGAACTCGAGAAGACGATTGCAGACTTGAGAGATATACTTGCAAAACCGCAGAGAGTAATCGAGATCATCAAGACGGAACTTCTCGAAATCAAGGACAAGTACAACGACAAGCGTCGCAGCGAAATCACTTACGACTATTCCGATATAGATATCGAAGATTTGATAGAGGTGGAGGACGTAATTCTCTCCATTACGCACAACGGTTATATCAAGCGTATGCCCGTCGACGAATATAAGGCGCAACGCCGCGGCGGTGTGGGTATATCGGCGCACAAGACCAAGGAAGAGGACTTTGTGGAAAACGTAATCACTACGTCCACCCACGACAATATTCTTTTCTTCTCCAACAAGGGCAAGGTATATCGCACGAAGGGCTATCAAATCCCAGAGGCTAGCAGAACGTCAAAGGGAAGAGCTATCGTCAACCTTCTCAACCTCGAGCCGGGAGAAGTCATCAACGCCTACGTGCCTGTGCCTAAGGACAGCCAAGGCTTCTTGATGCTTGCGACAAAACAAGGTCTTATCAAGAAGACGACTTTGGACGAATTCGTGCGTATCAACAACAACGGTAAGAAGGCTATCACCTTTGCCAACGACGACGATGAACTTATCGGCGTACAGCTCACAAGCGGTCAAGACGAAATCATCATGGCTTCCAGCGGCGGTAAGTGCATAAGATTCAGCGAAGAGGATATCAGACCTACCGGCAGAACGAGTATGGGCGTCAAGTCAATCAAGCTCGACAAGGGCGAAGTAGTCGTAGATATGACCAAGGTCAAAGAGGACTGCGAAGTGCTTACCATTACCGAGAATGGCTACGGCAAGCGTACAGATATCAGCGAATACAGATTGCAAGGCAGAGCGGGCAGCGGTATCAAAGTCGGCGTGCTCAACGACAAGACGGGTAACGTCGTCAACCTCAAGCTCGTTCATCCGCTTGAAGACGACGTAATGATCATCTCCGACAACGGTATCATCATCAGAATTAAAGCCGACGAAATCTCCAAGATTGGCAGAAATACTCAAGGCGTAAAAGTAATGAGAATGAAGGACGAAAATTCAAAGGTCGTTGCATTCACAATCGTACCGCACCAAGAGGACGAAGAAGAGACGGCAGAGAATACTGCGACTGACGGCAGCGCAAATGCAAATACGACAGAAGCGAACGCCGAGAGCGTTGCTACCGAAACGCAAAACGAGAATCCAAGTGACGGAGAGTAAGAAGTAGCGGTAAATAAAACATATAAATAGCGTATCGAAAGGTACGCTATTTTTTAGGTATCAGTTTATTTTTAAGTATATTGACGGATATGTTTGTTTAATATATAATAAAGAGCAGCAGGGGGCTTTATGAAAAAGTTTTTGGTATTGATTTTGATTTGCTGTGTGGCGTTTTGTCCGAAACTTGCTATGTCGGGATGCAGTATGTCGTCGACGCCCAATGAGATTGCAAAGAATTACGAAAACGTGGCAAAAGGATATACCGTCGACGCAAAGAAGGGCGTTGAGGGAGACTCTATTACTTTTGATTTCAAATCAGAGAAGACTTTTAATTCGATCGTGCTTAAAGAGAAGGGAGATAATATCACCAATTATGAGCTGTACGCCAATGGCGAAATGTTCTATAAGAGCGATTTTATAGGCAAATATAAATACTGTTCGCATAAACCCGTTACGGCGAAGAGCGTTACGCTCAAGGTCGTTGGATGCGATAAAGAGTGGAGCATAAAGGACTTTGAAGCGTACAATATAGTCAATACCGCAAAGGACAATTTTGAGGTCATGTCATACCTTATTGTCGACAGAGCGTATAAGCTTGACGAAGATACGGCTCAGCTTATGAAACACACGACGCAGTTCAACTTGTTTGGAAGCGTATATTTGGATAAGGACGGACATTTGCACTTCCAAGATTTTATTATTGACGGAGAGAGCGTCGAGGGAAAAACCGCGCTTGCAAAAGCGGCGGAAAACGTACGCAAGTACAATCCAAACGCAACTATAGTATACACTATTTTGGGCAATTTGGATATCACCGGAGACGGGCTTGACACGCAGGGCAGACATACCGAAGCAATGGGCAAAAATGCCGATACGCTTGTCAAAGAGTGCTTGGAAGTAATGGACGAGTTTGGACTCGACGGTATATCTTTTGATTACGAATATCCGCACACTATGAAGGCGCATAACACGTACGGCAAGTTTCTGGAGAAGTTGAAGAAAGCAATGCCAGAGGGGAAGAAATTAAGCGCGGCTTTCAGTATGTGGAATCTTACCGTTGCGGGCTGTTTCCCGCACAGCAAACTTAAGTATCTTGACAGTTTGGAAATCATGACGTACGACGGATTTGACGACAGAGGCAATCACGCGTCTTTCTACGAGATGTGCGCAAACGCTATGTATCAACTGCAAAGCAAAGGCATTGATATGAGCAAGGTGCATCTAGGTCTCCCGTTCTATTCAAGACCCGCAGATAGAGCGGCTTATTGGGGCGATTACGCGGGCGTAGCTCAAAAACTCGGCGTGTGGAACAACAGTATAGTTGAAGAAATAAACGTCGACGGAAAGGTATATCAAGAGAAGTGTTATTACAATTGCAGACAGATGATCTACGACAAGACTTGCTACGCTTTGGATATCAAATTGGGCGGGGTAATGATTTGGCATTTCACTTGCGATACGACGGACAGCGAATTATCGCTTTACGGCGCAATAAGCGAGGCTATTCAATCGAGGAAGTAAAATTATTATTGAGTTTTTGTCATAAAGCATTTATACGGGTATTGACATACTAGCGTAGAATAAAAGTAAAGTAGGAGTTTCGCTTTGGCGGAACTTTTTTTATTAAAAGGGAGGAAGTATGAGAGAATTAGAGCAAGTAAGAGATACTATATTGCATATATTTGACAAAGAATCGTGGATACGGTTTGTACATGAGGGATTATTACCGTCGTATACAAGCCAAGAAAAAAAGGCTAATATAGATATGGCAGAACTAAGTAGGCATTGCGCTATTTGTAGAAATATAAATGCGTGTTGCTTTCCTAAAAGAAACAAACCGAAATACCCATTGCATCCAAATTGTCATTGCTTTTTGGTAGATATAGCGAAACCGAAAATCATTGCGGAGTGTTCGATAGAAAAGTTTAATGGATATATATTTGCGCCAAAATATGAAGATAATGGTAAAATACAATTGTATACAAAATGGGGATATGATAAAATAGATGCGTATTATCTTGTGAAAGAATTAACTAGACAAGCGGAAGAAAAATATGCAAGCGGTGATTTTATTTTAGGTCTGTTAAACGAATATGGACAGCGAATTTCAATTATAACAGAATTGGAAAGGAAAGACGGCAAAGGTATTGTTAGATTTTTGACAGGTTGGTTGGTATATCCTGATGGAAACATAAAAAACACAACACCTTATGGAGGAGATGTAAAATGAAAGAATATGATTACGTTGAGGTAATAGTAGAGAAAGAGAAATATGCAAAGCATTGTGTACATAAAGGAATGAGAGGGACAATTTTAGACCCACGTAATATAGATGGACAATGGTTGGTTTTTTTCGAAGATGATCCTTTCGGAACGGCAATAAAAGAAGAAGATTTGAAGTTGATATACGAATATGAAAAAAAACCTATAGAAATTCAAGTTGAAGTAATAGTAGAGAAAGAAAAATACGCTAAGCAGGGTATACACAAGGGTATGCGCGGGATGATTTATAAGTTAACTACTGTAGACGACTGCTTTGAAGTATTTTTTTCGAGTGACAGAAGCGTGAAAATATCCAGATTGGATTTGAAAGAGGTTAAATAAGGGGAGCGAGTAAGTAGATGCGTCTCGTGCGAGCGTCAATGACTTTAAAATAAACCGCGTCATCTTGAGCGTAGTCGAAAGTATTTATTTTAAGCAACAGATTATTTATTGAGTAAGAATAACGCAACTACCGCGCACAACGCAATCAAAGCGGTGAAGCCAAGTGTAATGCTTTGCAAAACTATTTGCGTGACGGAGTGTCTGTCGATTTGACGCAGACGGCGTACGCTTTCGGCTTTGATTTTCATACTCAACTGTTTGTCGTCGAGCTTGACGAGTTTGTAATACTTGAATCCTTTGATTTCGTTGCCCGTCTTGACAAAGCCCTCGGGGAGCGCGCCGATACTTTTCAACTTCTCCTCGCAAAGTCTTTGTTCTACTTCATTTGCCGGCGTCAAGCCAAGTTCAAATTGTTCGCCGAATTCGTCATATTCCTTTATTTTTTTCATTTTAGACCCTCTAATTAAGTTTATACCAGTAAACTTGCTATCGATTTATGCGCTAAGTTCGTCTACGAATTATCAACGTAGCTCTGCTACGCCGACAATCCGTATCCTGCTTATCACAAAAATCGCTTACGCAATCTCACTAGCACCACTTAATTGTCGGCTCTTTTTTATACGTTTTCTAAATGCAATTTTTTTATAATGCCAAGGCTGCTGCGCCGAGAATACCCGCGTCGTTCTTGAGGCTGGCGGTCTTGACTTCGATTGACGGATTGAATTTGGCTCCGAATCTTCCTCCATTGACAGCCTTTTCGATTGGCGTAGTGAGGTATTCCTTCTCGTTGCTGATACCGCCGCCGATAAGTATTGCTTCGGGGCAGAAGATATTGACGAGATTGACAAGTCCGCAAGTGATGTAGCTCATATAGTTGTCCACGACTTCCTGACCTGCTTTGTCGCCTTGCTTAGCCGCCATAAACGCCGTCTTGCCAGATACCTTGCCTTCTTCCTTGGCGAACTTGTGCATAAGGCTTTCGGGATGAGCGTCCATGGCCTCTTTGGTCTGTCTCATAAGAGCGGTAGCCGACGCGTAAGTCTCCCAACAGCCGCGTTGTCCGCAATTGCAACGGGGAGCGTCTTTTGACATATTGATTGTCATATGTCCGCCTTCCGTACCTGCGCACTCTCTTCCTTCAAAGAGCTTTCCGTCGATAATAAATCCCGTGCCAACGCCTGTGCCAAGCGTGACGAAGATGACGTCGTTGTATCCCTTGCCTGCGCCGAATACGTGTTCGCCGAGAGCAGCGCAGTTGGCGTCGTTGTTTATGTATATAGGCAAATCGTAATATTTCTTGAGTTCGTCTACGACAGGCACTCTCTCCAAAGCAATGTTGTTGCTGTAGCGAATAATGCCTCTTTTGGAATCTATCGAGCCGGGTTGACCAATGCCGATACCCTTGATATCTTTGACGCTTATCTTTGCGCCCTCAATGACCAAGTCGATGACCTTGCGAATGTCTTCGCTTATGCTGTAATCAGCGGTATATTTTTCCGTGGTGGGAATGGATGTCTTGAAGATGATTTCGCCATTTTGTGTGACGACTCCGCCTTTGATGCTCATACCGCCTACGTCAATTCCTATCAAATACATAATTTTCTCCTACTCACGTCTTTTCTATATAGTATGCATGGATTTACATACTATTCACGTACGTATTTATTATACAATAAAGTAGATGTTTTGGCAAGATATTACATTATC
>CAMWSW010000046.1 GCA_947176975.1 uncultured Clostridia bacterium
GTCCCAACAGCGTATACGAAGATGGCGCGCCCAAAATCGACAAAGAGATTTTCGAACTTGGCGTACCCGTATTGGGAATATGTTACGGCTGTCAGCTCATAGCTCACACTCTCGGCGGTAAGGTTCAACACGCCGACAAGAGAGAATACGGCAGACAGGAGGCAAAATACAACACCGAGAGTTTGCTCTTCAAAGGTCTTGACAAAAAGGGTATTTGCTGGATGAGCCACACCGACCACGTAGCTCAACTCCCCGAGGGCTTTGAAGTGACGGCAAGCACAGACACTTGCGCAGTCGCCGCATTTGAAAACAAGCAAAAGCGCATTTACGGTATGCAGTATCACCCCGAAGTTATGCACACTCATCAAGGCTTGGATATGCTCAAGAACTTCTTATACAATATCGTCAAAGCAAAGGGCGATTGGACGATGTCCAACTTTGTCAGCAAGTCTATATCCGAGCTCAAAGCAAAGATAGGCAATAAGAAAGTGCTTTGCGCTTTCAGCGGCGGCGTAGATTCGGCAGTTGCCGCAACGCTCGTACATAAAGCAGTCGGCGACCAGTTGACTTGTATATTCGTAGACCACGGTCTTTTGAGAAAGAACGAGGCGCAAGAAGTAATGAAAGTCTTCAAAGAAGACATGGGTATGAACGTCATACTTGCAGACGCGTCGCAAAGATTTTTGGACAAGTTGAGCGGAGTGACCGACCCCGAGAAGAAGAGAAAGATAATAGGCAAAGAGTTTATCTCTG
This sequence comes from uncultured Clostridia bacterium, assembly GCA_947176975.1. Classification (GTDB taxonomy): domain Bacteria; phylum Bacillota; class Clostridia; order Christensenellales; family UBA3700; genus RACS-045. The sequence goes on from CAMWSW010000046.1 coordinate 754, forward strand.
TCTTTGAAGTCGAGGCAAAGAAGATCGGCGCGGTAGATTATCTCGTGCAGGGTACGATTTATCCCGACGTAATCGAGTCTGGCTTAGGCAACAGCGCAGTCATCAAATCTCACCACAACGTAGGCGGACTTCCCGACGTAGTTGATTTCAAAGAAATCGTCGAGCCGCTTCGCGATTTGTTCAAAGACGAAGTGCGCAAAGTCGGCTTTGAATTGGGACTTCCTTACGACGTCGTAATGCGTCAGCCGTTCCCGGGACCAGGACTTGCAATAAGAATAATTGGCGAAATCACTCCCGACAAGTTGGAGATTTTGAGAGACGCGGACTATATCTTCAGAGAGGAAATCAAGCTCAACGGACTTTCCGACAAGATATGGCAATACTTTGCCGTACTCACCGATATGCGTAGCGTAGGCGTAATGGGCGATTCGCGAACTTACGACTATACGTTGGTATTGAGAGGCGTCACTTCAGTCGACGCAATGACGGCTGACTGGGCAAGAATTCCTTACGACGTACTTGAGAAGATTTCCACGAGAATCGTCAATGAGGTTAAGCATATCAACAGAATTGCGTACGACATCACCTCAAAACCACCGGCTACGATAGAGTGGGAATAATCAACGAAAAATAAGATAAAGTTTATTCGCGTAATAGCGAAAAGGAGAATACAAAACAATGTTAACAGCAATAGTAGGAATCAACTGGGGTGACGAAGGCAAGGGCAGAATGGTCGATTTGGTATCCAGCGACTACGACGTCGTAGTGAGATATCAAGGCGGAAACAACGCCGGACACACCGTCATCAATCATCTTGGCAAGTTTATTCTCAACCTTATTCCGTCGGGAATTTTGCGTCCCGAGGTAGTCAACGTCATGGGCAACGGTATGGTAATCGATATGCAACACCTTGTCGGCGAAATGGGCAGACTTATGGAAAAGGGCGTCAAGATTACTCCCGACAATCTCAAGATAAGTTCTCGCGCGGTAATTTGTATGCCGTATCACGTAAGACAGGACTGCTTGGAAGAGGATAGATTGGGAGACGCGAAGTACGGTTCTACGAGAAGAGGTATTGCGCCCGTATACGGCGATAAGTATCTCAAGAAGATAATAATGATGGGCGACTTGTTCCACCCCGAGGCTTTGAGAAAGAGAATCGAGGGAATCGTCGAGTGGAAGAATCTCTTTATTGAGAAAGCTTACGGCTCCGACAAGATTGAAGTTGACGCGATTATGGCTTGGCTTGAGGAGTACGGCAACAAACTTAAACCCTTCGTATGCAACACGGGCGAGTTTTTGGACGAGAGCCTCAAGGCGGGCAAGAAAGTCGTATTCGAAGCTCAACTCGGCGCATTGCGCGACATTGACTTCGGTATCAATCCCTATACCTCGTCGTCAAATACTATTGCGGCTTACGCTCCAATTGGCGCAGGTATTCCCAAATACAGACTTGACAACGTATTCGGTATTATGAAAGCATACAGCTCTTGCGTAGGCGAAGGACCTTTCACGGTAGAGATGTTTGGCAAAGAAGCCGAGGAGTTGAGAGAAGCGGGCGGAGAATACGGCGCGGCTACGGGCAGACCGAGAAGAGTAGGCGCATTCGACGTAGTTGCTTCCAAGTACGGCGTGGAGATGCAAGGCGCAACAGAACTTGCTCTCACCAAGCTTGACGTATTGTCATACCTCAAGAAGATACCCGTATGCGTAGCTTACAAAGTGGGCGATAAACTTACGACCTCTTTCCCAAGCGGCGAAGACTTGAGAATCGCAACTCCCGTATTCGAATATATGGAGGGCTGGAATTGCGACATATCGGGATGCAGAAAGCCAAGCGATTTGCCAAAGCAAGCCTTAGCGTACATAGAATATCTTGAAAAGGCAGTCGGCTGTCCTATCACGTACGTATCGGTAGGCGCAGAGAGAGAAGAGTACGTCGTAATGAAAGAGAGCAAAATCAAGTAATTATATTGATATATAAATAAAGGAATATATTATGAAAATCAACAATCATTTTTTGGACTTAAAAGACAGCTATCTGTTTTCTACGGTAGCAAAGAAAATAAAGGAATTCCAAGCCGCTAATCCCGGCGTGAAGGTATACAGACTTGGCATAGGCGACGTCACGTTGCCTCTTGCGCCAGCTGTAATCGAGGCTATGCACAAAGCCGTCGATGAGATGGGCGTCAAGGAGACTTTCCAAGGCTACGGACCCGAGCAAGGTCACGACTTTTTGCGCAGCGCAATCGTAGATTACTACGCTACCAAGAATGTCAAAGTAGCTGCCGACGAAGTATTCATCAGCGACGGCGCAAAGAGCGACCTCGGCAATATCTTGGATATTTTGCATCCGTCCAACAAAGTGCTCATACCCGATCCCGTATATCCCGCGTACGTTGACACCAACGTAATGGCAGGTAGAAAAATTGATACCGCGCTTGGCAATCAAGCCAACGGATTCAAGCCGATGCCCGACGAAAATTACAAAGCGGATATAATATATATTTGTTCGCCCAACAATCCTACGGGAGCGGTATATACCAAAGAAGAACTCAAGGCGTGGGTAGATTACGCCAACAAGCAAAAGGCTTTGATTATCTTCGACAGCGCGTACGAAGCCTTCGTAGGCGAAGATAATTTACCTACCAGCATATTGCAAATCGAGGGAGCGAGAACTTGCGCAATCGAGTTTTGCTCATTCTCCAAGACGGCAGGATTTACGGGCACTAGATGCGGATACACCGTCGTGCCGAAAGAACTCGTATTTGACGATACGCAGCTCAACAAGCTTTGGAATAGACGTCAATGCACCAAATTCAACGGCGTACCTTACATAATCCAAAGAGGCGCTGCTGCGGTATTCACCGAGGAAGGACAAAAGCAAATCAGAGCAAATATCGCTTACTATAAAGAAAACGCGCGTATTATCCACGAAGCTTTAGAGGCAAAGGGAATATGGCATACGGGCGGAATAAATTCGCCGTATATATGGTTGCAATGCCCCAAGGGTATGACGAGTTGGGAGTATTTCGACCACTTGCTCACCAAGGCAAACGTAGTCGGCACTCCCGGCGCAGGCTTTGGCGAAATGGGAGAGGGATATTTCCGTTTGACGGCTTTTGGCGATAGAGAGACCACTATTGAGGCTGTAAAGCGCATATTAGCAAACAGTTAAAGACAAGTCATAATGGCAAAGAAGTTTTCAAAAGAAGATATAGAGGATATGCTCGTCAAGTTGGAGGAAATGCACCCCAACGCCGAGTGTGAGTTGAAGTACGACACGCCCTTTGAATTGCTCGTCGCGGTAATACTGTCGGCGCAATGCACGGACAAGCGTGTCAATCAAGTGACGGAAAAACTTTTTAAGGTATTCAACACGCCTTATCAGTTTGCCGAGCTTGAGGACGAAGACCTTGCGCCGTATATCTTTTCTTGCGGATTCTATCGCAACAAAGCGCATAATATCATATCCGCAAGTCGCGATATAGTCGACAAGTTCGACGGCAAAGTCCCAAGTACTATTGAAGAACTTATGACTTTGGCGGGCGTGGGGAAGAAGACTGCAAACGTAGTCTATTCCGTGGCTTACGGCGGAGACGCAATAGCAGTAGATACTCACGTTTTGCGACTTGCAAATCGCATAGGTTTTTGCGACAGCGACGATCCGCTCAAAGTGGAAAAGGCGCTTATGGAAATACTTCCAAAGGACAAATGGTCGCACGCGCATCATTTGCTCATACACCACGGAAGATATACTTGCTCGTCAAGGAAACCCAATTGCGACAGCTGTCTAATATGTGACCATTGTAGGGCTTACCTAAACGAATAGACTTGTGTGACTTTATTGCGTAACAATGATAATGTCATTTCGACCGCAACGAAGTGGAGTGGAGAAATCTCAATCCGATTATTATAGGAGTAAAATATATGAACAAACTATTGAAAATTTTTGACGTAGCTCCGAGAGTAAAGAAATACGTCGTGCATACGCCCGTCGTATCCAAGCACTGCTTGCCGGGGCAATTCGTAATAGTGATAGTCGAGGAGGGCGGAGAAAGAGTTCCGTTCACCATTTGCGACTATGACAGAGAGCAAGAGACTATTACATTGCTCGTGCAGGAAGTAGGTTATTCCACGCACAGAATGGCGCTTCTCAAAGAGGGCGACGAGCTTTACGCTTTGGTCGGACCTTTGGGCAATCCCACCGACTTGGACGAATACGAGAATTTGGTACTTGTCGGCGGCGGTATAGGTTGCGCGGTAATATATCCGCAGGCGAAATTACGTCATCAAAAGGGATTGAAGAGCGACGTTATTATGGGCGCAAGAACAAAGGAATTGCTCTTTGATATCGACGAGTTCAAAGCCAACTGCGAAAACGTATATATATCCACCGACGACGGCTCTATGGGTACGAAAGGTTTCGTCACCACCGTATTGCAAGACAGAATCGACGCGGGCGACAAGATTGACTGCGTACTCGTCGTTGGTCCTATGATTATGATGAAGAACGTCAGCGAACTGACGAGAAAGTACAATATACCCACAGTCGTGTCAATGAATACCATTATGGTAGACGGCACGGGAATGTGCGGAGGTTGCAGACTTACCGTAGACGGACAGACCAAATACGCTTGCGTAGACGGTCCCGAATTCGACGGACACAAAGTAGACTTTGACGAGGCTATGACGAGATCCAAGTTCTATCGCGAACACGAGCAGAAATGCAATTTGAGAGGTTGAGAATATGAACAACGCACCAAGAAATAAGACTTTGCACCAATCGGCAGAGGAAAGAATACACAACTTCAAAGAGGTCAACCTCGGTTTTGACGACGCGCTCATGATGGAAGAAGCGTCGAGATGTATAAATTGCAAGAATGCTCCTTGCCGTACGGGTTGTCCCGTAGGTATAGACATTCCCGCATTTATCAAATGCCTTACGCAAAACGACAAGGACGGAGCTTTGGACGTGATAAGCAAGTCGTCGCTTTTGCCAGCTATATGCGGAAGAGTATGTCCGCAAGAGAACCAATGCGAAGGCAAGTGTATCAGAAGAGCCAAACTCGGCGGAAGCGTAGCTATCGGCGCGCTTGAGAGATACGTCGGCGATTATGGACTCAAGAAGGGAACGGCGTCAATGAAAGCTCCTGCGCCAAACGGTAAAAGCGTCGCAGTAATAGGCAGCGGTCCTGCGGGACTTGCTTGCGCTGCTGATTGCGCTCAAGCGGGCTTTAAAGTGACTGTATTCGAGGCTTTCCACAAGGCGGGCGGAGTGTTGGTATACGGTATTCCCGAATTCAGACTTCCCAAGGACGACGTAGTCGCAAAGGAAATAGACAAGCTCAAAGCTCTCGGAGTTGAATTTAGACTCAACACCGTCGTAGGCAAAGCAATCACCTTTGACGAGCTCAAAGAGCAGTACGACGCGATATTTATCGGTACGGGCGCAGGCTTGCCGATGTTTATGAATATCCCGGGTGAAAACCTCAACGGCGTATCTTCTGCCAACGAGCTTTTGACGAGAGCCAACCTTATGCAAGCTTATAAGGAAGACGCTATCACGCCGATATATTGCGGTAAGTCCATTGCCGTAATCGGCGCAGGCAACGTGGCTATGGATGCGGCGCGTACCGCAAAGAGAATTGGCGGCGGCGAAGTATACATAATCTACCGCAGAGGCAGAGAAGAGATGCCCGCAAGAGCCGAAGAAATCGACCACGCAGAGGAAGAGGGAATCAAGTTGGTACTTCTCACCAATCCAGTAGAGATACTTGGTAAGGACGGCAAGGTATGCGGTATCAAGTGCGTCAAGATGCAACTTGGCGAGCCTGACGCATCGGGACGCAGAAGACCCGAGCCAATCGCGGGAAGTGAATTCGTCATTGACGTAGACCAAGTCATCGTTGCGCTCGGCACAAGCCCCAATCCGCTTATCCGCAAGTCTTGCGGCGGTATGGAATTCTCCAAAAAGGGAACTATTGTAGTCAATGAAGAGACGATGCAGACGAGCATCGACGGCATCTATTCGGGCGGCGACGCAGTCACCGGCGCAGCGACGGTTATACTCGCCATGGGAGCAGGACGTAAGGCGGCAAAGGCAATCATAGAAAAACTAACCGAGCGCGTATAGCACAGCCCTTTTCGCCCTAAAGACTGGATGCGTTCGGGGTCACGTACGCCAAGTACGCTCACCGCTCACT
>CAMWSW010000047.1 GCA_947176975.1 uncultured Clostridia bacterium
CTACAACCTAGATGTCGTCGGCAGCTTCCGATTTGTATAAGAGTCAGATAAATTATTTTTGCATTTTCTTGCAATCTCAAGCATTTGCTTGCTTTTACTTTCCATCTTCTCGACAAGTTTGAATTGCGTATGGCATCTCACGAGATTGTGGTCGTCATATTGCGTTTTGAAGTATACGTCTCCGTCGAGGTAGTCTGTCAAAAATCTTATCCCGCACTCCAACGTGATTATTATTGCGCCTAAATGAAGCATTTCAAGCTCTTTAACGGTGATTTTTTCGCCTATTCCGCGTAAAAAGCCTCTGCAATACGCTTCATAAAGATTTATATCAAAGTCCACGAGAGATAAATCTTTTTCATCTTCCAAAGCGGTATTACAACCCGAGCGTATCGAATCGCCGAAGTCGTAGAGAAGCGAGCCCGGCATAATGGTGTCAAGGTCGATTATACAAATTGCTTTACCCGTAGACTTATCTATAAGTACGTTGTTTATCTTCGTGTCGTTGTGAGTTACGCGCAAAGGAATTTGCTTGCGCTCTAGCGCGTCCACTATGAGCGAAAGTTTGTCGGCTCTTGCCTTGACAAAACTTATTTCATTTTGTACCTTGTCGGCTCTACCGCTCTTATTTTGTTCTATCGCCGTCAAAAATTTATTATATCTGTCGACGGTGTTGTGGAAGTTGGGGATAACTTCGCATAGCGTATTTGCTTCAAATCCGTCAAGTCTTGCAATGAATCTGCCGAATGCTTCTCCCGTATTTTCAAATACGTCGGGGGAATCAATGACTTGATACACCACGGTATCTTTGACAAATACGTACACTCTCCAACAATCGCTTACGTTGACATAATAAGCTTTTCCCTCTAGCGTAGGAATAAGTTGCATACATTCTCTGCTCACGTCTCCGCCTTGCTCTTGCACGATATTTTGCATTACAGCTGTGACCTTCTGAATATTTTCCATCAATCCGCGGTAGTTTGTAAAAATTTTGGTATTGAGTCTTTGCAAAATATATTGCGTGGAGGAGTCCTTCATTGTGACGAGAAAAGTGTCGTTGATATGTCCCTCACCGTATGGAGTAATGCTGTCAATCTCGCCTTGAAGCTGGAATTTTTTTGCTACGTCGTATTTTGTCATACTCACCTTTATATATGTTATTGTTTATTTAAATAAAGATTTTTACGGAGCAAGGTAGAGAAATTGCCGCGTAAAAATCTTCATTTTTTTTGCAAAGAGTACACACGGTTGCCCGTGTGTACTTGTAAATAATTATTGCTGGTCCTTTGCAAAAATGTCGTTGAATGCCTTGACTAAAGCATCGTTGACGACAGGTTTGTAAGTGTCAAACGTCGGATAGCTCGAAAGGTCGAGTTTGAGTTTGGTATCAACGCCCTTGTCGTTAAAGATCTTATCTTGACCAAGTTCCGGCCAGTAGAGCGCTGCGAGTTTAACTGCGTCTGTGTCATTATCGGAATAACTGAACGCCATCGTAGCAGTGTTGGAGGTAAGACCGCCGTCTTTACATTCACCTTTAATAATTACCAAAGGACATTTATCAGTAGTAGAAAGTTCATCGTTCTTTTGCATCGACTTGATAAGACCGTTGCCGTATACTTCGAACTTGACAGCAATCTTTGTAAACTTTGCATTTTTGAGTGCTATATAAGATTTGGTATCTTTTATGAGGTCGCCTGCTGCGAATTCGCAAGCTTGGTTTGTATATTCATCCAATACGGCGATTTCTACCGTCCACAAATCAAGAGTTGAATCGTAGGATACTTTTGTATCGTTGGAGAGATATTCAGGTCTTGAGAAATCATATACAGCGAAACCTGCTCCGTAGGTACCGCAATTATATATCGTGCCCTCTACCTCGTGACTCACTTCAGCGACGTTGCCGTTATCGTCCCAATATCTTGCAGGAATTCTGTTGAGCGGTTCCCAAGCCTTTCTATTCAAGTTGTAAGCAGGGAGCTCTTTATCTGCAAGCGTAGAGCCGGCGGGATATTTTTGACCTGCTACAGGAGCGTAATCGGGAAGAGGTTTCTCTTCTTCGCCTTGGCCGGAAGGAGTAATTGTGATATTTTTAGCCTTGACAGTGCCCGTCAAATCGTTGTTATATGCGCCGAGAATATACTTATAAATGTTTTCATCGTCTGCTTCGGCAGGGAATTGAGCGCCGCCGTTGCTACCTCTTCTAAACGCATAGAAATCATCGTTGCCAAAACTTTGGATGTTGTATCCGAAATTTGTTCTGAGGGTATCGCCGATAGGTCCTATGCCTTCCAATTTGGTTACACCGGAGATGGTCTGAGAGAAACTACCTTTTTTACCGCTAAATGACGAGTACGTGCTTCTGATACCAACGTTGAGAGTACCCAAGGAAGTACCTCTGGCATTTACCAATGCGTCGGTAAGAACGTAGTAACCTGTCTGCGTAACGTTGTTGTAGTTGGTTACCGCAACCGCATAGATTGCCGCAGCGGCTGCTGCAGGGTTGGCATCTTTGTCTATGCCTGCTTGGGTCAAAGCGTCTTCTATACTGATGATTTGCTCGCCCTCTTTAGTGATTGCTGCAAGTTGTTCGGCAGATACGTTCCTTTGGAAATCGCCTACAAAGTAAACGCCAATAGGGGTGTCTTTTGCCAAGGACTTGCAACCTGCCAAAGATACGCAAAGCATGCTGACAATCAAAGCTAATGCCAGGCACGTTAAGAGGACTTTGGACTTTTTGGATTTGAAAGATTTCATAATTCACCTCTTTATTTTTTTGTACTTTTTAATTATATTATATAAATTCCGTTTTGTAAAGAGAGATTTTAATTTTTATTAAAATAATGCGAGTAATTGTATTGATATACTAATAATTTATCAAAATATTGACATAAATATTGTTAAATACTATAATAAAAGTAACTTCAAATCAATTATTTTCAAGGAAAGAAGAAAATGACGGTTACAGTAAAGAATGCAATAGTATACAGCGAAGGCAAGTTTAAAGATGCCAATATCATAATCGAGGACGGAGTCATAATTTCCGTGGGCGATAAGGTAAAGGGCGAAATAATAGACGCGAAAGGAAAGAGGTGCGTTGCAGGTTATATAGATATACATACCCACGGCGGTTGGGGCAAAGACTGTATGGAGGCAAGCGAAGAGGCGATAGACACGATATGCCGTTACCATCTATTCACGGGTTCTACGTCATTCGTGCCGACGACTATGACGGCGTCGGTCGAAGATATCAATATAGCGGTAGACAATATCAGAAAGTATGATAATAAGTACTCGAGAATATTGGGCGTGCACTTAGAAGGACCTTATCTTGCGCAAAAGAGCGCGGGAGCGCATCCGCCTCAATTACTTATTCCGCCAAGCAAGGATTCTTCATTCGTATGGAATAACGTTGATATCGTCAAGAGAGTTACTTTGGCGCCCAATCTCGACGGCGCGGATGAATTTTGTAAAAAGGCGACTCAAAAGGGTATTCAAGTATCTATGGGACACGACGACAGTATCGACGACGAGATATACGCCTGCGTCGAAAGCGGAGCTAACAGCGTCACACATATGTATAACTGCACGTCCCGTCCGTCAAGGCGCGTTACGCCCAAGAAACATTTGGGACTTACCGAAGTGGGGCTTATCGACGAGAGAATAGTCGCCGAAGTCATTGCGGATGACAGACACGTTCCCAACACGCTTTTCAAAATGATTTACAAGCTTAAAGGCGCAAAGGGCATATGCCTCGTATCCGACTCGTTGAGCGTATCGGGTATGCCAAAGGGAGATTATTATCTCGGCAGCGGCTCGAGCGCGCAAAAGATAAGAATAGAGGACGGAGTAGCTATTTTGCCTGATTTAAATACCTATGCGGGGTCTGTCACTCCGGTGGGTAAAATGGTCTCAAATCTTTATGGTATAGGTATACCGCTTGAGGATTGCATAGATATGTGCACCAAGACTCCCGCAAAACTAATCGGCAGAGACGACTTGGGCGATATAGCAGTAGGCAAATTGGGAGACGTCAATATATTGAACGACGATTTGTCGATATACGCAACGATTCTCGGCGGCGTATTGGTAGACAGAGAGAGTTTGAAAGTAAAATAGCGCAAATCGGGGTAGATATATGTCAAAAGAAGAGAGAGAGCAAAACAGAGAAGTTCGCAAAGAGAATAGGCAAGAAAAGAGGAAATTAAAGAAGATAAAGATCAGCACCTCAAAACTTGCCAAACTCGTTTTTGACATTGACGACAGCGTCAAGAGTTTTGTCACAAATAATTACAAGAGCAGCAATAAGATTCACGAAATCACCGACGTGGTATATTATCCTGCCGAGGCGGATATATGCAATCTCGATTTGTTTAAGCCCGAGCTTGTTGCCGACGTCAAATTGCCCGTGATCGTCAACGTACACGGAGGCGGTTGGGTCACGGGTGACAAGCGGTGGAGAGTTGCGCAAGGCAAGATATTTGCCGATATGGGCACTTGCGTGATAAATCTCAACTACGGTTTAAGTCCCAAATACAGATTTCATCAGTCTCTGAGACACGTATTTTTGGCGCTTCGTTGGTTGGAACTCAACGCCGAAGAATATAAACTCGATCTCGACAACGTGTTTATCATGGGAGATTCCGCGGGCGGTCAGATTGCTTGTCAGGTTTGCGCCGTACTGCACAACAAAGATTTTCTTGCAAGGCTTGGAGTAGAACCGGTAGGTTACCGTATCAAGGGAGCGTTGCTCAACTGCGGAGCGTTTGACTTTGACGACCTTTACAAAAACCCTATGGCAACGGATATCATCAAAGATATGACGGGCAAGGATTTGGATTTAATAGACGAGTATGAATACAAAGATATGCTCTATACGATACCTTGGATCGACGGAGATTTTCCGCAAAAAGTATTCGTATCATATGGTAAGAACGACGTATTTGTAGGCAAGCATCATTTGGCGTTGCTCAAAAAGCTCGACGAACTCGGCAAAGCGTATATCACCTACTGTGGCACTTTCCCAGGCTTGCATTGTTTCCACTTATTCTACAAAGCCGCGGAGTCGCAAGGCATGTACGTCGAAGCCAAGAAATATCTTATGCAAATGGTACGGGGAGAAGAGGATAGTAATATTGCCAATGCATGGTAGTGATATAAAAAAAGCGGACAAGTAAGTCCGCTTTTTTAGTAAGCAAATATCCAATAATTACTTCATTGTGATATCCACTTCGACTTTTAATTGCATATTGTCAATAAAGTCGTTTTGTTCATAAAAGTCTTTGCCTTGGGCGTACGCGCGCTGTCCTAGATAGAATACGTCAAGACCTTGTTCTTTGCAGGATTGGAAACATTCTTCAACATAAGTTTTGACGGTATTTTGCAATAATTCCACGCTTGCTTTTTCGTCGATATTTTCAGGCACGTAGGCTCTGTCGTTGAGTTGAGCTTTTATCTTGACGTTTGCTTCGTCTTGTTTTACTTTTATATCCGCGCTAGACTTGACGATATCTACTCGTCCCATTTTGTTGTCGAGGCTGTAAGACAGTTCGCCTCCTTTGAGTTTGTTGAGCGTCAGGCTCAATCCTTTGGTAGCGTTTTCCGAAAGTATTGCGTATTTATATCCGTCTGTAACAAAACTTTCTTTCACGCTGACATACGTCGTCTCTCCGCTTTTTTCTACGCTGACGCAGGGAAGATATACGCAATTGCCTATACGGTATCTATTTTTTATATAGTCCTTTATCGTAATAGGTATTACGCCCAAATCCGTTACTATACTGCGCAACATACCGCCGATATAATAACCTCCGCCTTGACCGTTGGTCAATTTTACCGACAGAGCTTCCAATGGAGAATCTTTGCTCGCCACGACCATAGTATTATTGCACAGTTCTTCGTTTTCTATAAAGAATCTCATTGCCTTATCGTTGTCTTTTGTCAACAAATCTTTTCCCAGTATGAGCACCATAGTATGGCACAGCGACACGGCTCCGCCGGTATCGTGAGAGAGCTTCTCAAAGATTTCCGTCAAGTTGGCACCGGTAGTCGAATAGGTCATAAAATCTTGCTTATCCTTTTGATCTGTCTTGAGCAACTGAATACCCACTTCGTATTCGTTGTCTTTGAGGTCGACGGACATAGCAAGCACTATTGACCTTGCGCTTACGTTCTTTTGCTCTTCCATGAGAGAGAATACCACGAGCACGACTATGATAATTGCAATTACCAACCATTTTTTATCGACTATTTTAGGTTTTTTCATATCTCTCCTTGCAATCCGTCGGCGGGATTCACGCTCGTATCAGCGGGGCTTTCCGACGATATGTTTTGTTGTTTTTCTTTTTTACTTTGGCATACTCGCATTGCGATATAAGCTGTCGCCGTAACTGCAAATTCCATAAAGAATGCGACGTATCTCAACCAACTTGTCGCAAGCACGTAATTCGTCTTCAAGTTGCCAATGCCGAAGACTATAATGCAATATACTATTATTCCGCATATCAAAGCTACGAGAGCCTTATCTCCGAAGAAAAATTTAGCGCATTGTATCATTGCAAATAGCAGCAGAGAAAACTTGACGACGTACATTATCAGCCAACTTAATACGGTGGGCAAATCCGCCGAGCCTATCATAAAGAATATCTTGTTGAGAGAGGACACGTTGAGAAATGCGTTGCCTATCAATTCACCCGCTTCGCCAAAGGTGCAGATAAATATAATCATAAGTCCTACGGTAAAGGCAAATGCGGCAACTATTGTCAAGGTTGTCCATATCGCGA
>CAMWSW010000048.1 GCA_947176975.1 uncultured Clostridia bacterium
ATAGAAAAGAATGATAATATCATTTATGAAGAAAAGCTAATGAAAGAGATTGAAAAAATTCATGATAGGTATTATAGAATAGAATATGATTCGGGGCAAGTTGTATGGGTCAAGATGACCGGCGAACTTGACGCGTTTAGATATAGCGGTGATTTTATTGATGGAAAAACTCCGGCAAGTAATATCGACGAGAATACAAAAGCTTACGTAAAAGAAATGACAATAGTAGGCGTTGAGGATAAAGGCATTATCCCTATGGTAAAGAGTGTAATGGAGGATTGATAGGATATGATAAAATTAAAAAAGACTTATAATGACGTGGTATTAAAGAATATCTTTGTTAAAAAAGAAAAACACAATACTTTGAGTGTCGCGGATGGATTCCGATCGGCGATTTCGCAAGCCAAAGAAAAAATTTGTATAGTGTTAGAAAAAGGTTTGCTCGATGAAATTACCAAAATGCTAAATTATAGTCAAGCAAGAAAATATATTTTAGTCCCAACGATAGAGGAAAGCAAGTTAAGTAGAATATCGGGGAATATGATTGTTCGCGAGGTTGATAGTATTAAGGGTAATTATGCTATCATAGATGAAAAAGAATTGTATATCTTCGATAATATGCTATTTGGGGTAAACATTACAAATGCCAAAGCCGTTAAAACGCTTCACCAATTATTTTTAAAAGAATTTTGGATAAACGGACAAGCGGAATTTATTAGCAAGAAAGTTAACTTTGCAGAAATTACTTTTGACGTTCCACCTATTTACGGCAACGATGATTTTTTGCTGGATGAGAGTTTTGAAGATAAAACCGAAATTCAAAAACTCATTGATAACGCCGTAACTGTGGGCTGTGTGGGCAAGGCATTTTCTTCATATGCGGGAAGTATCATTCTAAAAGACGCTAAACTCAATAAAAACTATCTTGAAACAACTACCAACGAAGATATATATCTTGCGCCAGATATGCCATTGTCGATTGTCAATAGCGAGAATGGTAATTACGTGCTAAACTTCAATCCCGCAGATTATTATAAGTTGCCGGAAAAGGGCAAAGGAAGGTTGTTTGCCGTGAAATGCAGCGATTATGAATTCGGTACGGTATATAAATTCTTTAAGCATAAGACAGTGGAGGAACTTTTAAACGTAGAAGTTCTTTCGGTTGACGGAGAAGATTTGCATATCGAAAAATCTACGGAAGTAAATAGAGATATCGATGCTGATTTGAGACTTGCAAGGGAATATGAGAATATGGATTCAAAAACACTGGAAGCACGTCTTGAAAAGAAATATCCCGATATCTTTGACGTTAAAGGCTATTATTCAGAAGTGCAATTCAATATCAAAATTAATGTATTGCAACGCACTTATAATAAACGAGCGCAAATTTATAGTGATTATATAAATGTCGAATCCGATATAGCAAAAAAACTTAAAGAAATTGAGAGTAGTAAGGTAAAGACAAAATTGGGAATTGTGCAAACTTATATCAATAAATTGCCAAAGATAGATACTGTGAAAGCATATAATGAAGTTGTCGAAAATATTAATCGCGTTATTGAACTTATAAATCATAATAGTTATGATACGGAAGAAGAAGCTTTAAGCGAAGTAACGGGCAACGCTAAGAAAAAGCAAGTGAATATACAGACGTTGTCGGAAAGAAAAATAAGATGGGATTTGCCAAAAAACGGAGTATTATATCAAGACGGCGATAGATTTGAGTATGTTTTAAGTAATCAAACAAATCTTGACGCCGCTATAAATGAAATCGTAGAATACGGAATAGAGAACAGTAAAATCAAGTATCTATCGGAGTAATGGCAATGAAAGAATTGACAATAGAAATTATGTTGAATGAAAACGGTGAACTTGAAGCAGAGACGTTTGGATTTAAGGGAAAAGTTTGCGAGAGTGAATTGCGCGAACTTTTGCAAGATGAATTTGTTATTACGGACGTGGAAAAGAAAGACGATTATTATAAGAGCGAAGAAGAGCAAGTTATCGTCGATAAAAAGATAAGAGGGAAAAGAATATGAGTTCAAGAATAGTTGCCAGAACGTTAAAATTTTGTACGTGTTCGGTTAATACTGTATGTTCGGCTTTGGATATACTTCAATTACCTTACGTAAGGCAGGAAAAGAGCATTCTTGTGCAAGGTATGAATATAAATGTCAATGGCGAAAAAATTTATGTAGATATAATATCAGGCGATTTGAGAAAGGAAAATCTTTTTTTGCAAATCAATTCTAAAATTGCGGAAATGGAAAGACAACTGAGAATTCAATCTATCAATAAGAATAGGCAAGAGCAAGAAATAGCAGCACAAGAATCTGAAACTTATCGGGCAAGACAATTAAAGAGAGAACAAGACAGACTTGATTATGAGCAACAAAAACTCCAACTTGAACAAAAGAGTTTTATAGAGGCAAAAAAATCGTCAATCATCGCAAAAGCAAAAGAAAAAGGATATTCCGTCCAAGAAAGCGTTGAAGATGGTGTGGTAAAATTGAAATTAGTTAGAAGGATTTATTAATGCTTACAGTTTATGCCATAGAAAAAAGTGAGATTTACGGACATGGGAAGCGTGTTGTTATATGGTTTTCAGGTTGTTCATTGCATTGTAAAGGCTGTATAAATTCGCATTTGTGGGATAAGAATAATGGACAATTATATACTGCGAAGCAATTGTTTGCCAAAATTAAAAGTTACAATGATATATGTGGTGTTACTTTCATCGGAGGAGAGCCCTTAGAACAAGAGAAAGATTTGCTTGATTTATCAAATTATATATGTGAAGCCAGATTAGATATTGTTTTATTTACAGGATATGAATTAAGTGAACTTCAAGGAATCCAAAAAGAAATTGCCGACAAAGCCGTTGTAATTATATGCGGTCGCTATGTTGAAGAACTAAGGAATACGTTGCTGTTATTGAGGGGGAGCAGTAATCAAAAACTTTTGATAAAAGATAATGCCTTGAAAGAGTTTTACGCAAATGAATGTAGGCAAGTAGAAGTGGAAATTACAGAAGATAGCGTTAAATATTTAGGCTTTCCGGAAGACTTTATCTGACTCTCTTGTTAAACAACCTATGTACTCTAACCGCAATAAAATATGTAATGGTCATGGCTTGTAAGTATAGCCCAACACAATAAGAAAGTCAAGATTGCGATTGAATTTTATTTTGATCCGTAAGTCTTAAATTAGTTTTAAGTGTATGTGCTACAATATTTGTATAACTTTTTTAATTATTTTAGAGAAATACAGAGAGGATTGTTGTTTTTGATAAAGCAACGAACTGATAGAAAAGAAACAATGTTCAGTTGAGGAAGCGTTCCGCTCACCATATAAAAGCGACCGATAAATATCGGTCGCTTTTATTATGCGAAACTCCTCGGGAATCTGAACTGCGTCGCAGACGCGAGTTCGCTTAGCTGAGCAATCTTTGATTGCGAACGCCACGAGCGAATCGAGTATTCCCGATGGAGTAGCCATAGCGAAATCTTGGCGAATGTTCGCCCGCTAATCAATCGTATATCTAAACGCTCTGACTTGAGTAACTAAAACGTACTTTACACTGTTCTGTATCATATAATCTATAGTGGAGGGGTGAGGTAATTTGTGTCCACTCCCGCATTTGCAAGTGATTACATTGATATATGCTTTTATATTGCTATTTAAAACAGTATTCCAGTTTTCTTTTGAGCCGTGGTGAGGCACTTGAAGCATCAAGATTTCTCTATTACTAATAATTGATTTAATTTCACTTGCTATAATAGAGTCAAACTTTGCGTCACCTGTTAAAAGAGAAACTATACAATTAGTAGTGGGTCTTAAATTGGATTGGCGGATTATTCCTAGATTAAATTTTGTTATAAATTCTTCAATATAGTATTTTCGGGGAAATATGCAACACTTTGGCAGATACAATGGAAAATGAACTAACATAATCGACGTCAAGTTTAATTTGTTTCCTGTGCCAAACACCGATTCGTAAATTTCTTTTATTTTGGTTACAGTGTTATTATCATTTCTTAAATTATCTATTAATTGTCTATTATTAAGCTGTCCAAAAGCATTTTTCAATTCTTTGTTCAATAAATATAACTTATCAAGCTTGACAGAACTTTGAATAAAGCTAAATTGCCAGTATTTTTTATCATTAAGTTCAAAATAATCTGTTAGGGTAGTATATAATTTGTCTCCGACTATTCTTTGCTCAGCGTTTGATTGTTCGTTAATAAAAGTAACTTTTTCGCGATAATTTATAAATTTATCATTCCTATCAACTCCATACAGGGTACCCATAAACGAAAACAAGTTGTAGTTTTCATCATCATCTTTATCTTCGTCCTCAAGTTCATTTATGTTACCGTAAATCGAAAAAAGCAACGTGTTCCGAATGAGATAATAATTATCATCTCCAAGATAAGGTAAATATATTTTTTTCACGTCACATTTTTGCAAAAGAAAATATAAACCTTTATAATGGTCAATGTGTAAGTGAGAAATCACAACAAAGTCAATAGTAGGTTTTTTTGAACTGTAGAAACTGCGCAAAGAATATACGTATTTTTCTACTTGGTATTCAAGAATTTCCCTATCATTTAATGTACCGCAGTCAAACACAAAATTGTATTGACCTTGCAGTAATGAACCTGTATAAAATAACCCATGACCTATAGGTTTGAAATCAAAAGTATTTAGGTCGTAGTAATTTCTCAATAATCTTTTTCTCATAAAAACTCCCGCATTTCTAATTGTAAATTTTACATCAATAAATTTATGACATATAAGTTCTATTTGTCGATATTTAGAATATTTTAGCATAAGAATAAGGAGTTAGCAAGTTAAATATGTCGTAAAAAATAGAATTCTAGCAAAAATAAGGTAAAGTTGCAAAAAAATAGTGTAAAATATTTGTCAAATGGCCGTTTTACTGATATAATACTAGTACATTCTTGAGTGAGAGGGAAGTATGGCAAAGTATAGAAATAGCAATATCGGCGTTAAGCTTTATAAGCTTCGAAATGATAAACATCTCAAGCAAGAATATGTAGCGGATTGCATTGGAGTAGCTCGTCAAACGCTATCAAAGTGGGAGTCAAATCAATCCTCACCTAAACTTGATAATATTATACTTCTTGCAGAATTATTTGGAGTAACTGTCGAATATCTTACGAATGATGCAATACCAGTAGACCAAGTGGAGAAATATAAGTCTGCTGATGAAAATATCGTAGCGTGTGAGGAAGTTCCTCAAGACGATACTCAAATAGCGCAAAAAGATGAAGTCCAAGAGATTGTAACTCAAGAAGAGAAAAAGAGCAAGAGGAATAAGCTATCTAAGAAGGCCAAAATTATGATAATTGCAATTGTACTTGCTGTTGTAATGTTAGTTGGTATTGCAATGATTATTTTTGGGAAATGTGTAGTTTCATTTGCATACGAAGGCGAGTTTGATCTTGCATCGCTAGGACAGGCTTGGAATTTTAGCGTAGATAATTTGGGGTGGATAGTATTCGGTGTTGCGTTGTCATTGGCAATTGTATTAGGAATTGTTTTAATAATCGATAAAGTTAAACATAAAAAGTTTGAAAAAGAACAAATGGCAATGAGCAATATATAAATAAGGAGAATTTTATGGAAAGCAAAAAGAATTATTTTGCAAGGACTGTACTATGCCTAATCTTAGTAACAGTATTGGTTGGCTGTGTAGCTTTGTGCAGTATGGGAACTACTGCAAGTGCAGCGACCTCTAATACGTCGCCTGACGCAGAACCGCTTGGTTTGACAACTAGAATTTCCTTACATATAGGGTCTGACGGCACTAACGTTTGGGTAAGAGCGCATAATGATTTTACTCTTGGACCATCGACTATACCAGTATATGTATACTTATATTCTTCCACCTCATATCAGGAGGATATCAGCAATATGGCACTTTTCGCTAGAAATTATACTGGCGACTTGAATCTGAATCAAACAATTGAGACGTCGTATCCAATATATGGAGAGGAAAGGTATTGGAGAGGAAGAGCAATGTTTAGATTAGATAATAAAGATTGGCAAACTATTGAAACGCTGACTTATTTAGTTGGCGCAGATGGTCAAGTAATACGCTAAGCCAAAAAACAAGAATAACAAATCTAAAGTAGATAAAAAGGAGTGACGAAAGTTACTCCTTTTGATTTTTTATAAAGAAATTTCGATAAAAACTGCTCTTAAATTGCTTTTGTAAACATAAAGCGACAAAGTGCAAAGAAAACGTGACAGGGTGTTAAACAAATGCAACAGCAAGTCAAGTAAAGGCGACAGAAAGTATATTGACACAGCCTATATAATGGGGTATCGTATAGGTGATAATAATTTAAGCGTTGGAGAAGCTATTAAAAGGCAAGGACAAATGGCGAACTATTGACGACAGGATTATTATCTATGCTAATTTCATAATGAGTTGGACACCTCTCAATTTTGTCCAACTCCTCTACGTGTTGCCGAAAGGCGACGCGTAGAGTATGAAAATAAAAGGCTAGAATATGGGTAAAATTATGTCAATGTTAAGTTTTGTTTACATAATGTTAACAAAAGGTGCTTGAATTTGCGTCACTTAAGATTTAAAATATATTTGTAATTTATCGAAAGATTTATTACGGAAGATTCAAAACCAGGCTAAAATCATTGTTGACTATATCTAATGAAAATTGATATAGTTGACAAGGAAATACACCGTCGTAAAGG
>CAMWSW010000049.1 GCA_947176975.1 uncultured Clostridia bacterium
CAGTAAAAGTATACTTTTTTTAGAATTGTAAAAAATTTGTATCAAATTAGAAAATTATGTACATAAAAAATGGCAACGCTTATTTCGCGTTACGCATTTTTAATAGGATTCTTTGTTTAGAGACACTGACGCTCGCACGAGACGCAATATTGCTTGCTCGCTATGCCGTCGCTCCGCTCCTTACGATTTCGCTTTGCTACACTCAGAGTGACGTCGTTAAAGGTGCTACTACCGCTTTAAATGCGTCATTCTGAGCGTAGTCGAAGAATCTATTATACTGATTGAGATTTCTCCACTACGCTTCGCTTTGGTCGAAATGACATTATAGTAACACACGAGCGCAGAGAGCGTTGTTATACGCGTCGGCTACTTATTTGCACGAGAATAATCACAACCGCAGAAATCTTGGCGGTACAAATTATACTGCTTTGACAGTTCTATCGAGCGAAGATAACCGCCCTTTTTCTTAAAGTCGTTGGGCAAGTGCTTTACTTTCTTACCGTCCGCAAGGGCTGAACCTATAGAGTTGAGTTTTTGCGCGTTCTTATGCGGACTGATAGAAAGCGTCGAGCAGTAATATTCAAAGCCGTTTTCTTCGGCGTAATCGCAAGCCTTTTTAAGTCGCAAAGCGTAGCAAATACTGCATCTGTCTCCCCCTTCGGGACAGCTCTCATATCCTTTGACTTTTTCTAAAAATTCTTGGGGGTCATACTGCGGACATACGATATCTATATCAAGCGACGTTTCTATGACAAGCCTTTTGAGTTCGCCGAGACGTTTGTCAAATTCTTCTTTTGATGAAATATTGGGGTTGTAATAAAACAACGTGATGTCAAAATAGTCCTTAAGATATTCAAGACAATAGCTACTGCACGGCGCGCAGCAAGCGTGCAAAAGAAGTCTTGGTTTTCTTCCGTCAAGAGATTTGATAATTTCGTCAAGTTGAAGTTGATAATTTACTTTATTCTCCATAAGTCTACTCTGCTTTTAATAATACGCTTGCATAGGATATCTTTTCGACGTCGCCGTCCTTGGTAAATTCGTCGTACGCCCTTGAAAGCATTTCGTCGTCAATGCCCAAGTCCTGCAATTTGAGGGGATAATTGACATACTTTTTTAATTCGGCGTAATATCTGTTGACGCACTCCTTGATGATCTGCCCTCCCTTTTTGCCGTCCTGCACTTCGATATATTTGTTGTAGCCGATAAGATTGACGAGCGCGTAGGTATCGAAGTCCCATTTGAATTCTATCTTTTCCACACCCTTTGCAAAGAGGATGTTAAATACATCGCGGTAGTCTGCTCCACTGATATCGCAAATCAAATCGGACAGCTTCGTCAAAAGGTCGTTGGGCGAAGACCAATAGGCGCAACCTGCAAGCATAGTAGCGAATGCTACGTTGAATCTATATTTGCGTATACCCGTATAGAGCATACACGGCTCGAAATTGTCTGTCAGCAAAGTTATGGCGTCCAATGCATACACCTTGGTCATGGGATTGACGCTCTTGCGAGAAGTGAGCGACGAAATCGCCATTGCCAATGCGTTGAGACCTATGGAGGCGATTCGGTTTTTGCCGAGAATAGAACACATACACGGATCAAGCGCAAGCGCATTTGTCTGCGCAAAAGGCGTGTCTAGCTGAATTATTCCCCCGTCTTCGCACAATACGCGTACGGTATTGCTTGCCTCTATTCCCGACGACAGATAAGTGGGTATCACGGCAAGCGGAAGAAAATCAGAGGAAATATTATTGACGGAGCAATCGAGGTAAGTGGACATAAATGACACGCCGTCTTTTATCATGACTTTGACGGCTTTTGCCGTATAAATCGCGCTCTTTTGCCCCAATGCGATTATGCTGTCGCATTCCTTTTCTTTGAAGAGCCTCAACGCCCTGTCGCAGTCTTCTGCAGTAGCAAAATCGGTGACTTTCTTATACACGGCAACGATATTGAGTTCTTTGCCGATGCGCCTCATCAAAGCCCGTAGGTGTCCGCGCTTGACGCTCTTTTCGTCGCAAATAAGCATGATGCGCCTACAGCCCATATTACTCATAGTGACAGCGCAGTTACGCAACGCGCCTCTGCCCGTCAAAAACTTGATATCGCTTTCAAAATTATACTGACTTCTCATCTCAACACCGCCTTGATTGCAAATGCGTCAAAATGACGTGGATTGTTGAGCATATGCGGATTATACGACAACTTTATCACGATATCCTGTCTGTCGTCATCCGTCAAAATTATAGGCGCGCGCGCTTCGACGTATTTGCCCACTATATCGTCGACAAACTCCTCGACGCATTTGACAAAGCCCTTTGCTCTCTCCTCTTGTGGGTATTTGGAATACTCCTGCCAACCTACAAACGACCAAAGCGCCTTTGCGTACTTTTCCCCGCATACTCGCAAATTATAGTTGACGGACGCCTTTATTGCAAGCGGTAAACATTGATAATAATCCACACCTTTGACGTCGCTTATCGCCAATGCAAGCGAATAAATCATGCCCATACCGTTGCTGTCAAGTCCCTTGGAGAGATACGCTCCCTCTTGCGCAAAATTCGCCACTTTGTCTTCTTGAGATGTGGCTAGCATATCCAAAGCCTTTGCCCGCAAATTCGTCAATGCGGATTGACTGAAAATCCTACCGACAGCGTGCGTCTCCACCTGCTTGATGGCAATGCCCACCCTTGCGTAATGCACGGAAATAAATCCGTCAATTGCTTTGCCGAGCATATTCAACACGCCGTACGCCTTCGAACTCTTTGACGCAGAAGATATCAACTTGCCGTCAATAATGCAATAATCGGGAGACAACAATTCGTTGATAATATTGCGACTCAACTTCTTTTTGCTGTCGTAATACACCGCCAAAGCGTTGCACTCATTGCCCGCACTGAACTTGCAAGGTATGGTAATGAGCGGTACGTCGACGACCTTGCGACCTATATCGGAATCGTTGAAAAACTTGGTGACGTCTTTGACTTGCGCGCTTACCGTGAGTCTCAAAAGCTTGGCGTAATCCACGAGTTTTCCGCTTCCGCAGACGACTATGCCGTCGCAACCGTTGGACATATAGACGAAATACATATCGCTGAGCGCGCTTTCGCTGTCTTGCAAATCTTCGCCGAGATACACCGCGCCAATTGCGATTCCCTCGCCATTTAGCACACTTTCTTTGACCTTGTCAAGATAGCCTTGCGACAGCAAATACCTGTCGCCTATCAACATAATACGCGACGCTCCCAGACCGCCGAGAAGTATATGCAAATCCATGGTACCCCTTTCGCCGTCAATTATCTTTGTGCCGTTGGAAAACTCCGTATATCTCATACGTAAATTGTATCATAAAATATTAGGATTGTCTATTTAAACGAGTCATTCTAAGCGAAGTGAAACGAAGTCGAAGAATCTATAATACAATCAAAGTTTGCTGTATTTGCTTAACTTGGGACATATAAACGCGCATATTGCGCACTTTGCAATATCAATGGGAATAAAGGGGATCAGCATCATCATAAAAAAGTCCCAAACTGCCGTGTTGACGTGCATATATCCATACATAATTCCTGCGCCATACGCTACGCCGACGATATCCATTATAACCATATCTATTAGCGACGCCCAAAGATACGTCCAAAAGTTGTTCTTGCCGACTTTTTCTCTAAACCAAGCGGCGCAGAAACCGCCGATCGCCATACCTATCAAAAATCCAAACGACGGCTTGAGTACGTAAGCAAATCCGCCTCCGTCGGAGAATATAGGCAAGCCGAAAAGTCCCAACAAAAGATATAGAAATACCGATATGCCGCCCCACTTTTTACCAAGGAGCAGACAGCAAATATTCGTCACCAAAAATTGCAAGGTAATCTTGATAGGTCCGATAGGTATCGATATAAACGCGCTGATAATCATAAGCGCGATAAAAATTCCCGAGGTGGCTATGCCAACGATATATCTGCGACGTTTTTCGTGCGCGGCTCTTGCCTTATCTTCGTCAAATCCACTCATTTTGAGCACTCCTAATAGATATTTCTCCGCAAGTCAACTTGCGAATATCATCACCTTCTTGTATGACGAGTCCGCCGTCGTCATCAATATCTATTACTTTGCCTCTCTTCTGCTCGCAATTTATTGCGTAACTGATTTCTTTGCCCAAAACTAAAGAATTAGCTTTGTATTCCTGCATAAAGTCACGGCTTTTCAAATCGTCTGTCAACGTCATGAGATTGTCGTAGACCTCGGCAATAAGTTGAGAGCGTGTAATTGTAGGCTGTCCCTCAAACAGCGCGCACGCCTTGTCTTTGATGTCGTCGGGAAAATCCTGCTCGACAAAGTTGACGCCTATGCCTACGATAAAAGTCCCCGCTTTTCCGCTTTCGAAATCAATGTCGGCTTGAGTGAGAATTCCGCAGACTTTCTTCTTGCCGATATACAAGTCGTTGACCCACTTGATTTTCGTATCAATGCCCGCAAGCTTGGCAATACTCCTTTGTACGGCGACTGCCGTGGCGGGGGTGATGATCATCACGTCTTGCATATTCTCTATGCGCTTGCAAAGAGCTACGCTCATATATATGCCTTTCTTGGGCGAAAAGAAGGTCTTGCCCATACGCCCTCTTCCGTTTGTCTGTTCGTCGGCGACGATAAGCGCGCCGTGCTTGAGCTGACCGCTCATAAGTCTCGTCATAGCCTCCGCATTCGTCGAAGTGGAAGACTTGAGCGCAACGACTTCCATTTCCGCATACTTGGGCGCAAGACACGCCCTCAAGCTTTGCTCGGACAAAATATCGTTGGTCTCTTGCAAGATATACCCCTTATTGGTTGTGGCGATTATTTGGTATCCCTCGGATTGCAACCCCTTGACAGCCTTCCATACGCTTGCGCGCGATACGCCCAACTCGTCAGCAAGCTGTTGCCCCGACACCGCTTGCCCTCTGCCATTCTCCAAAAGTTGCAATATCTGATTTTTTAAAGACATACTTCACCTCTGCTCTAGGATAGTATATAGAAAAGAAAAAGTATTGTCAACTGAAATTGTATATTTGGTTGACAATATAACATGTTAGAGATTTCTCCGCTTCGGTCGAAATGACATTAGGTTAATAAAAGCTAAATAACAAACTCCCCTCTCGTTTGGCGAGAAGGGAGATAGGCAAAAAATAAAATAGCGAATTTTTTGTCAAGGTAGTATTAGATGAAAACCGTCGTACTTGCCGTACGACGGTTTGAGTCAAATGCTGTATTGGCGAAAAAGGCGCATTTTAGATTTGACCAGCCTCCCTTCTCGCCAAACAAAGACTAACGTCTGATTCTCTTTTGGATCGCTTTGCCAACTCCGATTGCAAAGGCGATTGTAATTGCCACTGCGCAGAAGATTGAAATCATTGCAATATAATCTTTTTGTTTTTGCGTAGACTCAATAGCCATATCGGTGTTGTCAGCGTTTGCATAGCCGTCTTCGTAGATACCTACTTGAGCGCTTGCGCTATTGTTGATGACAGGAGCCTCTTGCTTTTCTTGAGTAACAACGTTTTGCGTTGACTCTTGTTTTGCCGGATCTTTCTTTGCAGGCTCTTTTTCAACTTTGTCAAAGATAGAAGCGTCGATAATCTTAATCATGAAGTTGAAATCCTTCAAGTTGTCATCGATATAGTACTTGTCGTCCAAAGATTCGCCGTTGGCGTCTGTCTTCGGCAAGGAGATTTTTACTCTATAGAAGTCTGCAGGAGCCTTGGTAATGTCCGCAACTTCCTTGATATATCCTTGCTCGATAACATCTCCCGTGTTCGGGTCTTTCCTGATGCCGTATTCATAGAACTTAACGTCGAGTTTCTCATACGCGCCGTTGGAGCGGGTAAATCCGATTTCCAAATTGCGATTTGCGATATTCTTGGTATCAAGACCCGTGAACTGTCCTTTCTCGTATACCAATCTGTCGATAGGAGCGAGAGTAACTTTGATTTTACCTTCAGTAACGTTCTTAATCACGTAATTGGTCAAGACGGTATCTGTGTCGACCGTGATAACATAGCCCTCGGCGCTCGTAGGCAACATTTCATACGTGCCGTCGTAGCCTTCAGGTTTGACGACGTAAATGTAAGGAGTGATGTCCTCTTCTTGACCCGTAATCATACCGCTTTGCGTATACTTGAACGTAGGCAACGCTACGCCGTAAATCTTATCAGCAGCATTAGCGATTACGATACTGATTTCTGCCTTCTCGATTGAGCCGACTGCCCCCTCTATTTTATTGTCAATAATCTTTGTATCGTCCGTACAAGATACGTCGATGATGAGCGCAATTTCGTCGCCTGCATTGACGCTGGCATATTTGACAGAATTGATCGTAACGTCGCCGTCGATACCGTTTTCAGCTATGAACGCATCTTTATCTTTCAGTGTAACAGTTCCTGTAAACGCATCTGTTCCGTTAAAAATCTTGGAAGCGCCAGTGATAGTGATATCGTTGAAAGTAATCTCAACGGTTTCAAGTGTGACGTTGACGGTTACCGTCTGATTCCAAAGAGCATTGACCGGAACCATCTTATAAGGCGGTTGAGTTTCTTTGTGGTCATAGGTATTAGATACCGCATTGAATCTCACTTTAGCGCCGTTTTTCTTTACAACGAGATGCTCTTGACTTTCGTCATATACCATCCAAGTCTTTCCGCCGTCAAGGCTGTATCTGATTTCGCCGCCCGACGCGCCAAACGTAGCAGTAGGCTTGAAGTATAC
>CAMWSW010000050.1 GCA_947176975.1 uncultured Clostridia bacterium
ATTACAGAAGATATATATAATAGTTATAAAAATTCGGATATTATTATTAAAAATGCCTTAATTGAGAATAATCAAGCCAAAATATATCTTAACAACACAAAATATGAAGCTTGCAAAATTTTAAATATCGACGAAAAAGAATTACTTTTCAACGGATATAAGATATCGACTTTTTACGATCCTTCTACTCAAAAGCTTCTTTCGTCGTCCATATTCAACGACTCCTACTACTCTTCTACCGCAGACAATCCAAGCGGAATTGGAATTGTATGCGACAACAATACTTTGGGCATCAAGGCGCTGTCATCTAGAGAAAATGTAAACATATTTGAGTTCAAAAGACAGGCTGGCTCAACCATAAAACCACTGGCATGCTACGCTCCTGCCTTAGATCAAGGTATAATAAGTCCTTATACAAAAGTATTGGATGAGCCTACTACTTTTGATAATTACTCCCCTAGTAATTTTAAAGATATATATTATGGATGGACAAGCGTCAGCGACTGTGTTGAAAAATCTTTGAACGTACCGTCAGTAAAAGTGCTGCAGCAGTTGGGACCAAGCACGTCACGCAATTATTTATCTAAAATGAATATTATTACTGACGAGCAAGATAATAATCTTGCCCTAGCGCTCGGCGGTACGACGTACGGAATAAGCATGCTAGACCTTCTAGGCGGATATTCTACTCTGTCTAACGGCGGTCTATACAGTGCGCCTACCTTTATTAAAACTATAACAGATAGAGACGGTAATATAGTATATGACTACAAAAATACTATATCAACAAGAGTTTTTGACGAGCAAAGCGCATATTTGATGACAAATATGCTGATAAATACCGCAAAAAACGGTACTGCTAAGAAATTATCTAATCAAAATTATCAAATTGCGTGCAAGACGGGAACGGTATCAATGGAAAACAAGAAGTTTAACAGCGATATATATTCCGTGGGCTATACTTCGCAAGATACTTTTCTTTTTTGGCAAGGCGGAATGCTGCCATCAGAGCAAACAGGCGGAGGCGCTACCACTCTTATGTTCAAGAACTTTTTAGATAATTATTACGATATGCCCCCTCAAGATTTTGCAATTCCAAACGGAATCGTGCAGGCAAATATCGACAAATACGCCTATGATCATGCTAATGAAGTAATACTTGCAAGCCAAAATGCGCCCAAAAGCAGTGTAATAAATTGCGTATTTTCGGAAAAATGTATTCCAAAAGAAGTTGATCACACATACGACAGACCCGCCGTTGACGATGCACAATTCGAGCAAAATATGTCAAATGTGTCGATTAAATTCTCTCTTAATCCAAAACTTTGCTACAAAATTTACAAACGCGACTTTATCAAAGGCGAAACTTTGGAATATGATATAAAAAATAGTTTTGGCGATGCCGACTATCAAATAGACGTAGACAGCTTTTGGGGTAACACTATTACAGTAGTCCCATACTATATTGACGACGATTCAAATGAGATAATAGGTACTCCAAGTAAATATAACTCTTACTCAATAATATCCAAGCTACACTAAAAATTACGGCGTCGTTTTGACGCCGTACACATTTTAATACTCTGCTTTAATTTCCATAATTTCTACCGTTTTGATTGCGGTTTCTATCATTTCTTCCAAATCTTTGATTTTAGCCTGTTCTTTTATTGCAACTTGCAAATCGGGTTTAATTACGGGATTTTTCGGTAAAAATACCGTACAGCAGTCCTCGTATGGAAGTTCTGATATAGCGTAAGTATCGATTTTTTCCGCCGTATCCATTATTTCATACTTATCCATACCGATAAGAGGTCTGAAAATAGGCATTGTTTTGACAGCGTCATTAGTTACGGTAATACTCTTTGTCGTCTGACTTGCCACTTGAGCAAGGCTTTCGCCCGTTATCAACGCTCCGCATTTATTTTCAATGGCAAGTTTTTCTGCAATCTCAACCATGATTCTTCGCATTATCGTTATCATATAATCTTCACGACAGTATTCGTGTATTGCCTGTTGTATTTCCGTAAACTTGACTACGAACAACTTGATATCTCCGCAGTATTTAGTCAATTTTCCTGCTAAATCCACTACTTTTTGTTGCGCCATTTCGCTTGTATGCGGATAACTGTGGTAGTGCACGCCAAAGATTTGCATACCTCTTCGAGCCATTCTATAGCCGGCAACCGGAGAATCAAAGCCTCCGCTCAAAAGCAACATTCCTCTTCCTGCCGTGCCAACAGGCATTCCTTGAGCGCAGTCGATTTTATCCGAGAATATATACGAGTATCCATTCTCTCTAATATCGACACATATCTCACTTTTTGGATAATATAGGTCGACAGCAAGTTGAGAATTCTTTGACAGCAAATACCCACCGAGCATTGCCGATATCTGCATACTGTTTTTATCCAAGCTCTTGTCCGCTCTCTTTGTCGTAACTCTGAAAGTTCCGCTTTGCGGGATAAAATGCAATACAGCTTCTTTGAGATTATCATAGCTCGTCTGCACCTTCAACGCCACGGAAAGAGAATGCAGTCCAAAGACTTTAGTCACTCTGTCTATGATATTTTGCTGCATATCTTCGTCGTAATCTTCTATGTAATATCTATTTTGCGTACGAATAAACTTAAAATCGACGCCTGTCAAAGATTTTTTTATATTTTCTATCAATCTTTTCTCAAATAGATTTCTGTTCTTACCTTTTAAGAATAACTCGCCGTATCTCAAAAGTATAACTTTTTTACTCTCCATACTCACCTCAATTTAAGTCTCGTCAAAATACAGTCGTCTTTGGACGCAGATTTTTTATACTTTATAAATTATTGCAAACTTTAACCAAGCGCGTTTATAAAAGAGTCGACGTCCGCTTTAGTGTTACTTTCATTAAAACTCACTCTAAGCATTCCTTGAGCAAAGTCGTCGCGTATGCCCAAAGCTTGCGGAATACGCTTCGTTGATTTCTGCGAATTGCAGGCAGATCCCGTACCCACAATGATTCCTTTATCCTCAAGACAATGCCCCATAACTTCGCCTCTTGCGCTATTCAACGCAAAAGAAAAAACATACGGCGAAGAATTTTCTTTATCTGTGTTGATTTTAATATTTTCAAAGTTGTCTTCCAATTGATTCTTGAGGTAGTTTCTCAATTCCGTAATCTTATTATAATTGTCTTTAATATTGACAAAATTCCGCTCGACAACGTCTGCAAACGCCATAATAGACGGTACGTTTTCAGTCGCCGACCTGACTCCGTTTTCCTGTCCGCCGCCAAAAACAAACGTCTTTAAATACAGTCCGCTTTTGCAATACAGCGCGCCGATTCCCTTGGGAGCATGAACTTTGTGACCGCTGATCGAATATAAATCTACCCCCAACGCCTTGACGTCGACAGGAACTTTTCCGTATGCTTGAACTCCGTCGGAGTGAAAAATAGCGCGAGGAGATTTTGTTTTTATCAACTTTGCTATACTAGCCAAATCATTACGCGCGCCGGTCTCGTTACAAACGTGCATAATCGACACCAACACGACTTTTTCGTCAAGCATGGACTCTATTTTTGCCATATCAGTGCGTCCAAAATTATCACACGGCACAAATTCGACGTCATAGCCTCTGACTTTCAATTCTAATGCGCAATTATATACCGCGCTGTGTTCACTCGAGCCAACCAATACCCTACCGCTTTTCGCCCTTAACGAACACAACAAAGCTATATTATCAGCCTCACTGCCAGACGCTGTGAATATTATCTCTTCGCTTTTTGCTCCCAAAGATTTTGCAATAACGCCTCTTGCGCTTTTGATTGCCTTGCTATTCTCCATTGCTTTGCGATAAAGTGCAGAAGGATTGTAGAATTCTTGGCTATTATACTTTTTAAGCGCATCCCAACACAAATCATCCAATTGCGTCGTAGCGGCATTGTCAAGATAGATCACTTTTCACCTCAATTAAAGAAAACATATAATCGTCTAAATAAATCAAGTATTTTCTTTCCAATAATTCTACCATATATAAGCCGTTTTCGCAACTTTTCGGACACAACCTAACGTATTTTCCATTCTCTTTCGCATCTTGAGCGTTAAATTTTTTAAGTTTTAATTGAGAAACTTGTCCTTCAAATAAGCGCTTTTGTTTTGTCGGATACTTTTTTAATATACGAACGTTACCGTTTTGAAAAGTCACAACTACTTCGTACGTAAAAAATAAACTTATTATTCTAATAAGTATTGCGACGACAAATACCACGGCATATATTATCAAATCAAGAAAGTTTCTAGTTGAAAAACACGCGATAATTCCCGCTAAAACTATCAAATCCAGCAAAATACACGAGCCTAGACAAAATACTTTTGCAGGTTTTTTGTCGTCATTATTATATTTTTGGATATAATTTTCTTCCATGCCGACCTATTTTAACGTAACTATCGTTACTCCGCTTTCTCCTTCGCCATACTTTCCGATTCTAAACGATTCCACCGCAGACGACGTCCTTAAATAGTCTTGAACTGCTTTTCGTAAAATCCCCGTCCCCTTGCCGTGCACGACTCTAATTTCAGAGCAATTATGCATAATTGCTTCGCTAATATAATTATCAAGATTATACAAAGCTTCGTCAACTCTCTGTCCAATAAGATTTATCTCAAAGCTAAAGGCCTTATTGGAAAATTCTTTACTGACTGTCACTTTAACTTTATCTTTTATCTCTTGAGCAACAATTTTCTGACAATCCGATATCTTAATTGTCGTTGTCAAAATACCAACTTTGACTTGACATTCTTTTTTCTTTTGATTTAGACCTACTACTTCGCCTTGATTGTTGAGACTGGTAATGAATACTTTATCGCCAATTGCAATATCTCCGTCAATAGGTATAAATTCTCTCTTAGGCTTTTGCTCTTCAATTTTGATATCTCCGAGTTTTTTTCTCAATCTTCTGGCTTCAAAGAGCGCCTGCTCGTCTCCCTGCTTTACCAATTCTTTGATTTCTTCCAACAGCTCATCAGCTTCCTCAAGATAATCAGATAGTAATTCTTTTGCGCCTTTTTTCATTTTTTCTTCAAGTTTTTGCTTTTGAATATTCAAATCTTCAAGGGCATTTTTCGCTTTTTCAGCGGCTTTTTCTGATATTAAGTAGTTTTCTTTCGCCTTTTCCTCATACTCTTGAGCAAGTCGCCTCGATCTCTCTGCGCCTTTAATTACGTTGTCGAAAGCAACTTTCTCTTTGCTCAATCTGCCTCTTGCATTCTCTACAATATGTTTTTTCAATCCTAATGAAGCGGCAATTTCCAATGCGTTGGACGAACTGCTATGTCCCATAATCAATTTGTACGTAGGAGCAAAAGTCAACGGATCGAAATCCATACCCGCGCTGGCAATACCTTCCGTCATAAGAGAATATTCTTTTAACTCGCTGTAATGGGTACTTGTTATTGTTTTACACCCTTTGTTCTTAAAAAATTCTATAAGACTGATTGCCAATGCGCTTCCCTCTACAGGATCTGTTCCACCGCCCAATTCGTCAAGCAACAAGAGGCAATTTGGCGTCACATGATTGCAAATATATATCAAATTGGTCATGTGAGAAGAAAAAGTAGACAAACTTTGCTCAATATTTTGCTCGTCACCAATATCGCAAAACACGTTTTCAAATACTGCAAGTTTGCTATCGCCTGAGCACGGCGGAAAGATTCCAGACGCCGCCATGAGCGAAAGAATTCCGACTAGCTTTAGCGATACCGTTTTACCGCCCGTATTAGGTCCTGTAATAAGCAAGGTATTATAATCGACACCTAAGTTAATCGACACGGGCACGACTTTTTGTTTATCAATCAACGGATGCCTGCCCTCAATGATCTCAACTACGCCGTTATCGTTCAGCTCGACTTTATTGCCCTTAATCTCTTGAGAATATCTTGCCTTTGCAAATATGCTGTCAAGATATGCAATATTTTGATAAGTAGACTTCAAATTATCACACGCATACGTGATTTTTTGAGAAAAATATTGCAAAATACGTCCGATTTCATTATTTTCTTCGGCGCAAAGTCCTCTAAGTTCATTGTTCATTTCGACAATTGCCATTGGCTCTATATATACCGTAGCTCCAGACGCCGACTGATCGTGTACAAGTCCTTTTACTTGTCTTACGTACTCACTTTTAACGGGTATTACGTACCTATTATTACGCATTGTGACTAAAGAATCTTGCAAATAATTGCTAAAATCCGCCGAAGTAACGTAAGAATTGAGTTTTTGCCTAATCTTATCGTTGCACGCCCTAATACTCTGTCTGATAGATTTAAGAGCGGGAGACGCATTGTCACTCACTTCGTTATCTCCTAAAATACTATCATAAATACTATTTTCAAGTTCATTATCAATATATAGACTGTTTATCAACGACTTAATATCATCAACGCTTTGAGAATTTATTTTATATATTGAGCTGTAAACCAATCTCGACGTACGGAGAAGTCTACCCACTCTTATTATATCCGCGCAAGAAAGCGTCATAAATTTGCTTGCGTTGTCGAGGATATCTTCCATTTCGTCCACTGAAAACGCCGGCGCGACTAAGTGGTCGTATAATATCTCATGAGCTTGCGCTGTAAGATTGGCTAGATATTGCGCCTCACTCAGTTCTATGCTAGGCTTTATGGACAAAACGGTATTTTTTGCAAGAAGCGACGAAGCATGATTGGCAACCTGCGCCAATATCTTATCATACTCCAA
>CAMWSW010000051.1 GCA_947176975.1 uncultured Clostridia bacterium
CTTCGGGGGAGAGATTCGTATTGTAATATCCCGCGAAGTTACGCAAGGTCTCCGAGCCGAATATCTTTCTCAAATTGATGGGCACTTGCACTCTGATAGGTTTTTTATTGGACTTCTTTTCATAAAGCTGTCTTTTCAAAAGCGCGTATGCAAGTACGGCAGTTAAGTACGTGTTTACCGTACAGCCGAACGACTTTGCCACGCTGTGAAGCTGCTCAAAAGGCATACGTCCTTGAGTGACGTTGAGAACGCCTCTTTTTTCTCTTTGACCTTTGATTTGATATGCCGACGGTTCTTTTCTCGGCAGAGTGCCTTTGCTCTTGTCAATAAAGCGCGAGAAAGAGTCCTCGACTTCTTCTGGAGTCGGGTCGTCGTCGTAGTGCAAAATATCTCCTACGTTTTCAATCTGCGCTCCGCAAAGTTCGCAGTATCTCATCACCAAGGTCTTGAGGAAGGTGATATTTCCCGTTCCGTCGGTAATGGAGTGGAATACTTCCACGGCAATTCTATGCGAGTGATATAGTACTCTAAAGACGTAATCTCTTCCCGTAAGACGCATCATCGTGCAGGGGTAATCCGTCTCTTCCTGAATTTTCGGCTTGTGGTCTACGAACTCGAAGTAATACCAAAAGAAGCCTTTTTTCAAAGTCATTCTGAAAGTAGGAAAGCGGTCTATGACGTCGTCCAATGCCTGTTGAAGAATTTCCGGTTTGACTTCTTCTTTCATTACCGCAGACATACGGAAGACAGCATTCCATCTCGAACTTCTCGCCGCGGGATAAATCTTTGCGGCGTTGTCGAGCTTAAACCATTCCTTGTCGAACATTGCGTTTTTCATATATATTCTCCTAACTTAATCCATTATACATTGTTTTTATATAAAAAGCAATACCCGATTGGGCGTATATTCATTTATTTTGCCTATTTTGAAAGCGATTTTAATAAAAGTATTGACAACAATACGCATTTTAAAGGATAATAATTACGATTAGACATTATAAATATTTGAGGTGTGAAGTGAAAAAGATAATTTGTTTGACGGTTGCGGTCTTGCTTTTGGCGTGTATTGCGCTTTCTGCTATAGCATGCGACAACACTACGGATTTGAAATCAAAAGATAAGAATTTGGGCAATTATGAAGGCAAGAAAGCAGTAGAGGGAATGAGCGCGTTCGATATAGTGATGGAGGCGTACTCGAATTTTCTCAAAGAGCCCAACTATACGAGAGACGAATATTTTTCCTTTGCTTCGTCGGTAGCGACGCGAGATACGCATCTTACGCGCAAAATCGTAGACGGCAAGGTATATAATCAAGAAGTTATTTACGGCACGGGATTTGATAAGGGCACTTGCGCGAAGAGATTTTATTACGACGGCGCTACTGCAAATTATTTTCACAATTCCAAGAAAAGCAACGTAAGTTATGACAAAGAAAATGGTGAATTTTCGGTAAAGAATTGGGGAGAATTTATTCCCTTCGACGGCGATTTGCAAAAAGAGCTAGACGAACTTAGATATAAGATTACCACTTACGATATTTATGACAGATCTATCCTTTCGCCTACGCACGACGACGGCGTATATCTTACGGACGGAGTATATTACTGCACTATCAAGATAGATTGCAGCGATGAGAAGATGAAGGGTGTTCAAAGAGCTGCGCTCGACGAATTTTTGGATTTGCTCAGCGCAAAAGAAGAGGGCTTTGAGATTGACGATACGACGCTCGACTTTGCAATTCAAAATATAGACGGCAAATACAAATTCATTATTTGGAGACGTCATGAAAAGTATTCCGGCAAACACAGCACGGGTATCAGAGTATCTTGCGAACAGACTTGCATAAGTTACTACACTTACGGCGACGCTGTAATCACAAGCGACGATTTGCTTAATTTGGCATAAGTGTCAGCGCGATATAAATATTGGGGGAAACTATGGAAAAATTAAAACTCGTACCTTATCCAAAGAGCGTGGAGATTTTGGACGGCAGTCTTGATTGCAAAAAAATCAATTTGATAGGCGAGCCTTGTTTTGCCTGCGATTATTTCAAAGATTTTGCGCAAAACAATTCTTTGACTTTGTCGGACGGCGGAGTAAAGATAGAATATTGCATAGACGGCGATTTGGCTATTGACGAAGAGGGATATATCCTCGAAATAAACCAAGATACAATTGTTATAAAAGCCAATTCTCAAAAGGGATTGAATTACGCATTCTGCACTTTGTCGCATCTGGTATTCAACTATAACGGCGTATTGCCTCAATGCAAGATACAAGACGAGCCGTATTTGAAATACAGAGGTATGCTTCTCGACAACGGCAGATACTTTTTCCCCGTCGAGGAAGTGCTCAAGTATGTGGATTTTTGCTTTTTCAACAAACTCAACGTATTGCATTGGCATTTGACTGAAGACCAAGGTTGGCGCATAGAGATAGATAAATATCCGTTGCTTACGCAAAAGGGCAGTAAGCGTTCGCACACCAATTTCGGCATAAAGCCTCACGGCGGTTTTTATACAAAAGAGCAAATAAGACAAGTTATCGCGTACGCCAACGAGCGCGGTGTGGAAGTAATCCCCGAGATAGATTTGCCGGGACACGCTCAAGCTGCGCTTGCGTGCTATCCTTACCTTGGTTGTTTTGACAGGAAGTTGCCGGTTGCTACGCATTGGGGCGTCAAGCACGACCCGCTTTGCGTAGGCAAAGAGAGTACGTACGAGTGGGTATTCGACGTATTGAGCGAAGTAATGGAGCTCTTTGGCGGCAATACAAAATATATACATATCGGCGGAGACGAAGTATTCAGACACAGATGGTCGATATGCGAGAATTGCCAAGCTACTATTAAGAAATACGGATTGAAAGATGAAGAAGAATTGCAAGCTCATTTTATGCGTAGAGTATGTGAATTCGTTGTTGAGAAAGGCTTTATTCCTATGGCTTGGAACGGAGTAAACGTAGATAAGACCGTGCACGAAAAAGTAGTGTGGCAGTTTTGGAGTGACGAGCGCGGCGGAAGCGATAGGCTTGTCAAGAGTCTTGCGCATCAAAGCGGAGGATATCTCAATAGCAATTCCAAGTGCGCTTACGTCGATTTTCCGTACGGCAGAACGAGTTTGAAACAGAGTTATGGGTTTGTGCCGTTGCCTAGCGACGTTCAGCCTGATAAATTAGTGGGCGCGGAGCTGGACCTTTGGACGGAGTATATTCCCAATTTTAACAAAGCTTGCAGATATCTTTTGCCTCGTACGCCCGCGCTTGCGGAAGCAATGTGGAGAGACGGGGAGAAAGACTATCCCGACTTTGAAAGAAGACTTTTGCCCACCCTTGAATTTTTCAAGGCGCAGGGATTTAAGTCGGCGTCGCTCAAATGCGCAAATCCATCCAAACTTAGAGGAAAGTGTCAGTCGGCGTGGTTTAATCGCCGAGTATTGCATTGGCAGGGATTGCATAATCTTATTGACGACGCAAATGTCACTCGAAAGTATGCCAAAAAGAGGAAATAAATATTTTTAATAAAATTTTAAAAAAACTAACACAAACGCTATTTTGTATGCTATAATTATTGTGTAATGCGCGTAATTTGTCGTATGAGTATATAAATATGATAAGAAAGTGAAATTATATGCGCGAAAGCGCAGGAGGAAATATGGGAAAACAAAACATCTTTCAAAAAGTCGGTTTCTTCGTGACAGACTTTTTCAAGCATTGGAATACTCCTCCCAAAGAGGGATATTACTTGCCCAACAAAGAATTTGTATCTTATGCCGTTGGCGGTATGGGTGTGCAAGGCTTTGGTATTTTGACGCAGTACTTTGCAATTAACGTAGGCATACATTTGTCTTTGGTCTACAACTTTGACGCAAAAATCGTTCTTTATACCTCGTGGATAATTGCGGTGCTTACGCTTTTACGTGCGCCTATAGTGGGTTGGATAATCGACAATACCAACACCAAGTGGGGAAAGTATAGGCCGTATTTGTTATTCACAGGCGTACTGTGCGTAGTGAGCTATTGGCTGTTGGCGTTTATCCCCGATTGGTTTATGCCGGACAACGCATTAGAACATACTGCCAAAACTCAGTGGCTGGTCGTAGGCTCTTATCAGTTGATATTATTCGTAGCTACGACGGTATTCAGTTTCTTCTCATTCGGAAGAACGGGACTTGCGCAAGTTATTACGCCTAATACCAACGAGCGTACAAAGCTATTCTCAGTCGGCGGCGTTATCGACTCGCTCGGACCGTCCATTGTTCAAATGTTCTTCCCGCTCATTGCAGGCAGAATTTACGGACAGGCGGGCGCTGTATACAATGATGAATTCGGTCAGATGACTTCCGACCAAATCCGCAACCTCGGTTTGAGATTGACCTACGGTATGGACAATATCAATACATACAAAGTAGTTTTCCCGATAGTAGGTCTTGTATGCGTTGCGCTTTCTCTCGTAATGTTCTTCGGTACTAAAGAGAGAATTATACAGGAAAAGAAAGTCAAAGAAAAGATAGGTTTCTTCACGGGTATCAAGAAGAGTATGAAGAACAAGTATTTTTGGATTTTCAGCGTAGCCAATATACTTGCATTCGGAAGACTTTTGATATTCTCCGCAATCAACTACGTATGTTTGTACATACTTGGCGGACAGCTTGGCGCAGATATGAGAGGTATAATGGTTACCGTTGCCGCCATAGGTTATACGCCCGGTATGTTGTTCTCGCCACTTATTCAAAAGAAACTCGGCAAAAAGAATATGACCTTGCTTTCATTTGCGGGTTCGACGGTAATAGCGGCGTTGCTATTGATTCTGTTTAAGTTTGCATATCACAGCCAAGTAACGGCATGGGTATATTTTGTAGGAGTATTCTTGCATAATATCTTTGCGGCTTTGTGGACGGTTACGATGCCGGCCATGACGGCGGACTATTGCGAATATCAGCAATGGAAGACGGGCGACAGACTTGACGGATATATGAACCAATTCTATCAAGTTATCACTACGATATGCGGTATGGCATCCGGCTTGTTGACCACCGAACTCTTAGTTAAATTCGCAGGCGCAGCGTCTGCTGAAGATTACGGCGAAGAGGGCGTAATGCAGAGCGTATTGATTATATGGGCTATTTTGAGTATTGCTTGCGGTATACTTGCAATTATTCCTTTCCTCTTCTGGGATTTGACGGAAAAGAAACAGCTAGAGATGGCGAAAGAAATCAAAATCAGAGGATACAAAGAACAGCTTGAATCCAATACTTTGGAACAAGAGAACGTTGACGAAGCGATTTCTCTCGGCGTATTGACGAAAGAGCAAGCAATTGAAATGGGCTTTGTAACAAAAGAGACTTCCGACACCGATACCACTGCTCAAGAGGCAAACGCAGAAGAGCAGTTGACAGTCGATGAAGTTACGACAGATGAAGTCGCAGAGGCTCAAGAGAGTCCTGCCGGCGAGGAAAAGACTGATTTTGAATAACAGACTTTGATTTAAAAATAGGACGGAGAAATCCGTCCTATTTTTTAAAGATAAGAAGTGAGGGTACAAGGAGCGGATATGAAAGATATAATTGAAATCAAAGACCTCAAAAAGTATTTTAAAGAAGTCAAAGCAGTCGACGGCATATCCTTTTGCGTCAAAGAAGGGCAGTTGTTTGCATTCTTGGGGCTCAACGGAGCGGGCAAGAGTACGACGATAAATATCATCAGCAACTTGCTTGAAAAGGACGGCGGAGAAGTATATATCGACGGACTGTCAATTGACGGCAATATGCAAAAGATCAAGCCGAGGTTGGGCGTAGTTTTTCAAGAGAATTCTCTTGACGTGAGGCTGTCGGTATATGACAATTTGAAATTCAGAGCGGGGCTGTACGGTTTGACGGGCAAAGAATTTAAAGACAGGTTGAATTATCTTGCCGACAGATTGCAATTTGCAGATCTCTTGAAAAGACCGTTCGGCAAATTGTCTGGCGGACAGCAAAGACGCATTGACATTGCCAGAGCTTTGATACATTCGCCAAAGATATTGATTTTGGATGAGCCTACCACGGGACTCGATCCCAATACGAGAATTACCGTCTGGGAATTTCTCAATGAATTGAGAAAAGACGTAGGATTGACGATACTGCTCACGACTCACTATATGGAAGAGGCAAGCGAGGCGGATTATGTTGTAATTATCGACAGCGGAAAGATAGTCGCAAGCGACACTCCCAACAATCTCAAAAATCAATATGCGTACGATTTTATCAAAATTTACGATTATTCCGAGGAGTTGAAAGAGCGTCTTGCAAGCGACGGCGTGGCGTTTAAAGAAGAGAAAGGGTATGTGCTCATCGAGGTAAAAGAGATTGCAATGGCGAAGGAGATTTTGACTGCATATGCAAAATATTTCAACGACTTTGAGGTTATCAAAGGCAAGATGGACAACGTATTCCTCAATGTCACGGGCAAGCAGTTGAAGGAGGATATAAAATGAAAGAGAAATTGAGTTCGTTTGGATATATGTTGGGACGGAATATCAAGGTGTATTTCAAAGACAAACTCACTTTTGTGTTTTCGCTTATGACTCCGTTGATATTGGTAGTTTTGTTTTTACTCTTCTTGAAAGGAGTGTATGAAGATTCTCTCGTCAATTCAATTCCCGAAGGCTTTGAGCTAAGCCAAAAGATGATTGACGCATTTACGGGCAGTTGGCTCTTCTCGTCGATAATGACGACGTCGTGCAT
>CAMWSW010000052.1 GCA_947176975.1 uncultured Clostridia bacterium
ATATACATCTAATACGTATTTGTTGGCATATATCGTTGACATGAATATCTATAATAAGTCATAATATTATCGGCAATAGCCTCAATATACGAAGTAGTGAAAAATATGAAGAATGTCTTTATTGTAAATCCTGCGGCAGGTATTAAAAATCCGCTAGCCGATTTAAAATCCAAGCTTGAGCAAAAGCAAGGTCTTGATTACGAAATTTACGTCACCCAATCAAAGGGCGACGCTACTAGATACGTTTCGCAAAAGTGCAGTGAGAGCGACGAAGATATCATATTTTATTCATGCGGAGGCGACGGAACTCTCAATGAAGTCGCAAGCGGTATGGTGGGGCACCAAAACGCTATATTGGCTATATACCCATGCGGTAGCGGCAACGATTACGTCAAGTATTACGGCGATAAGCAAGAATTTCTCAATATTGACAATCTCCTTGAGGGAAAGGAGACTAAGATTGATTTAATACAGGTAGGCGACAGATACGCCGTCAACGCTTGTCATTTTGGTTTGGACAGCGCAGTTGCAAAGAAGATGATTGAAGTCAAGCCAAAAAAGATTATCGGCGGCAAGAATGCTTACAATACGGGCGTGCTGTACGCGCTTTTCACAGCGCTTAAGACAAAGTGCAAAGTCATTGGCGACGGAGAAGCTCTCAACGACGATAAGATTTTGATATGCACTTGCGTCAACGGCAAGTACGTAGGCGGATCGTATAAGTGCGCGCCGAGATCTCTCAACGACGACGGGTATATGGAAGTATGTTGCATCAAACCCGTATCTATATTCAAGTTTTTGAAATTTATGAAGCATTACAAGGCGGGAGATTATCTCGATATGCCCAATCTTGCTCCTTATCTTGAGTACAGAAGATGCAAGAAGGTTGAGATTATCGGCGGACAAAAGAACTTTATAATCAGTCTTGACGGCGAAGTAGTTGCCGGAGATAGTTTTGAGGTCAATATCTTGGAAGGCGCTTTGAGATTTATCGTACCTAAGACACTTTGTCAGGATTAGTAATATTATCATTATTTTAATAAAAATTTTGTAAAACCTACATAAAAAAGTTATTGAAAAATTCTCTCATATTGTTTATAATTTTGTTAGAAAATGCAGTAAAATTATATAGCAAAGCAATTATTTTAAACAGAGGGAAGTAATGGAAAAATTAAAAGCAGAACTTTGGGACAAAGTCCAATACATTTTCAGAAATTATTATGACAGAATGATTCACGCTGCAATGGTATACGACGGCGAAATCGATTTGAATATTTTACGCAAGTCGATATATCGCGTTGTGACGCATTTTCCTATTTTGCGTTCGACTTTCCACAGCAGCGCTATAGATCCCCATTGGGAGGTCAACGAAGATTATACTCTCGAAGAGATGGCAAACAAGGTCATTTGCGACGATATCAAAGCAAGCGCGCTTGCGTCGCTTTCAAAAGAGATAAGTTTCAAAGGTAAATTGCAGTTTGAGATAGTAGTGCATTACTCAAGAGGACAGAGCGCAATATCCGTACTCGTCAATCATATGTGTATGGACGGCGCAGACTTCAAATACTTCGTCAGCAAAATTATAGAGGGATATAATTTGATTGCAAAGGGCGGAGATATATCCGACTTGCAACTCAAAAGCGGTTCACGCTCTCATTCGCAGTTATACAAGGATATGACCGAGGAAGAGGCGGAAGACGCAAAGAAGTTGTATAAGAACGTGTCGCATACGGGCGTTAAGAATAAGTTTCATTTCACCGACGACAAAGATTGTACGACGAGATTCAACTTCAAGAAGCTTTCAAGCGATACCGTCCAAGCACTCAAAGCCAAAGGTAAGGAGCACGGGGCTACGCTCAACGACGTATTTATGACGGCGTACGCAAGAGCAATTTCAACACGCCTTGCGCCAAGCGACGACAAGAGATTGGTCGTCACGAGTATGAAGAATTTGCGTGACCATATCGAGTCGGAAAATTCCGAGAGCATTACCAATTTGACGGGATTTATGCCTTGCGTACTTGACGAAGTGGGGGAGAATTTTTGCGATACGTTGCATCTGATATCAGAGCAAAACAAGATTTCCAAAGAGGATAAGTTTTGCGGGCTTTACGGCATACCGTTACTTGCTTTGGCGTTCAAATTGTTCCCGTACGCTGTCGCCGAGTTTGCTATCAAAGCGGGATATGAAAATCCCCTCATCGGTATGTCCAATATCGGCATCATACCTCAAGAATACGTCGAACTTGATGGGCTCAAGTGCGTCGATGCCTTTATGACTGGCGCAACAAAGTTCAAGCCGTATATCCAACTTACGATTACCACATTCCAAGGCGAAGTTACGTTTTGCGTTGCGCAGAAGTGCTCCGACGAAGACGAGAGAAGAATATGCGAATTGTTGGACGCGGTCGTATCGCAACTTGAGGAGTTTTTAAAGGCATAATAAATTTTTAACGGCGCAATGTTACGTTGCGCCGTTTCCATAATTTTCTTTGGTTATATTTCTAAAAGCATCTTGAAATACCTCTTCATGTATGTTATAATTGGCGTATGAAGATTTTATTTATTTGTATGTCAAATATTTGCAGATCCCCATATTGCGAATACGTATTCAGAAAAATAGTTCAAGAAGACGATGTGTTGTCAAAAAATATCGAGTGGGTCAAGAGTTCTGCGGTGTTCTACAAGTCTTTGAAAATCAATCACAAGTCGGTAAAGGTGCTGACTGACGAGGGCTTTGACAGAGAATACGTACTGTCGCATCAGCCTACCTTTAAGTGGGGCAAGGGCAGACGGTATTTTAAAGACGCGGATATTATCATTGGAATGACGAGATCCAACAAGTGGTTTTTGCCTTTTAGATTTCACAAGAAGTTTGCTTTGCTCAGCGTATTGGCAAGCGGGAAGTACAAGGCGATACCCGATCCGGTACTTATTAAAGAACAAGAAAAATACAACAAGGCTATGGAGGAAATCAAGGGTTATCTCATCTCTTACGCCGATGAATTGAAGCAAAAATTTAGCGCTTAAATCGTATTACCATTGGCTTTGAAAATTATACATTTTTTTCAAAATGGGTATTGAAAAAGCAAGATTTATGTGTTATAATGTCAACGGAAATAAATTTTTTTAATATAGGGAAGTGTTTGAATGGAAAAAGATATGGATAAAATTGCTATTATCGACTTGGGCTCCAACTCCACTAGATTGGTGTTGGTCGACATCTTGAAAGGCGGATATTTTCAAGTAGTCGACGACATCAAGGAGACTGTGCGTCTTGCGCAGGATATGGAGATTGACGGATTCTTGCAACCCGCGAGAATTGCCCAGACGATAAAGACGCTTAAGATGTTCAGAAGACTTTGCGACGCCAACAACGTAAGCCGTATTTACGCGTATGCAACGGCAGCGGTGAGAAGGGCTAAAAATCAACGCAGTTTTCTCGACGAGGTTCACGCTTGCACGGGTATTGAACTCAAGGTGCTCAACAGTGACGAAGAGGCGCAACTCGTATATCAAGGCGTAATAAATTCAATGGATATTCCAAGAGGCATAATAATGGATATAGGCGGCGGTAGCACTCAACTTATATACTACAACCGCAAGAATATTCTTAATACTGTTACGTTGCCGTTTGGCTCGGTAGTATTGACGGATATGGTCAAGCAAGACGGATTGTCGCCTGCGGACAAGTCCCAAATGATAGAAAAATATGTGACGTCAGAACTTGAA
Source organism: uncultured Clostridia bacterium (assembly GCA_947176975.1). Lineage (GTDB taxonomy): Bacteria > Bacillota > Clostridia > Christensenellales > UBA3700 > RACS-045. The sequence continues at coordinate 3,733 of CAMWSW010000052.1, forward strand.
AAACTCGATTGGCTCAAGGACGTTTTGCCCGATACCAAGCTCATCGGCGTAGGCGGATCGTTTAGAAATATAGGCAAGATTAGCAGAATGCTCAAGAAATATCCGTTGTCTATGGCGCACAATTACGTAGTGGGCAAGAGCGAATTTGCAAGCATATACAGCAATATCCGTTCGTTGGAACTTGACAAGACAATGAAGATTAAAGGATTGTCCAGCGTAAGAGCGGACATTTTCCCCGCTGCGCTTGCGGCTATCAACGCTTTCATCAATACGGTCGGCGTTGACGAGATAGTCATTTCGGGAAGCGGATTGAGAGAGGGCGCAATGTTTAGATACGCAGTGCCGTCCACGAATGAAAAACCTATCTCCGACGTACTTGGTCACAGTATATATTCGCTCCTCAATTTCTTTGGAGAGAATATACCTCACGCAGAGCAAGTATACAATTTGTCGATTCAGCTCTTTAAACAACTCAAAGTATTACATAAGTTGCCGCGTTCTTACGTCAAAGTATTGCGTACGGCTGCGATGTTGCACGACACGGGTAACAGAATCAAGTATTACGACCACCACAAGCACTCAAGTTACGTAATACTCAATTCCAATCTGTACGGCATATCCCACAAGGATTTGATAATGGCGGCTTTCGTTGCGTCAATGCACCGCAAAGGCGATTTGAACACAGTTGAGTTTATGAGATACAAAGACTTGCTCACTGAAGAAGACTTTGACGCAATACTCAAGCTTGGCGTAATCGTGAGAATTGCGGAGAGCTTTGACAGAAGCATGTCTAGCGTAATCAAGGGCATAGATTGCGACGTGCTCGGCGACAGCGTTATTATGAAGACCGACAGCCAAGGTCAGGATTGCTCGCTTGAAATCAAAGACGCTATGACTGCAATACAAGATTTCAGAAGAGCGTATAAGAAAAATCTTCAAATTTTGTAAAACGAAGTCAAAGAATCTCTGAATTAAAGCAAATATGCTTAAAAAACGTCACAAATCTACGGCAGTAAATACTTACTGCCGTTTTTTTTAAATTTTTGTTGAAAGATAAAAATTTTTATGTTACAATGATATAAATATGATGGCAAAGAGCGCAATGCAGGTGATTTTGGCGTCGGGTTCGCCCAGACGTAGACAACTTTTAGGCGAGATATTCGAGAGTTTTGAGGTGTTGCCTCAAAGTGTCGAGGAAAGCTGCAATCTAAAGAGAGGACAAGCTGTGTGCCAATACCTTGCAAGAATCAAGCTTGGCGATTTACCGTCGATATATTCCGACGCGCTTATCATATCGGCAGACACGATAGTCTATATGCGCGGTAAGATATATGGAAAGCCAAAGGACAGGCAAGAGGCAAAAGTCTTTTTAGACGAGCTGTCGTCAAAGTGGCATACCGTCTATACAGCAGTTGCAGTGTATTACGGCGGTGAAGTTCATACTTTCTATGACAAGTCGCGCGTCAAGTTCAAGACGCTTAGCGAAGACGAAAAATGGAAGTATATCGACACGGGCAGTCCAATGGATAAGGCGGGCGGTTACGGCATTCAGGATGAAGAAGTCGTCGAGAAATACGTGGGAAGTTATACGAATATAGTTGGGCTTCCTATGGAAAAACTAAAAGAGTATTTAAGCAAATTATAAACAAACGGAGCATGGGTATGAACGAAATTGGATTGGCTATTGATTTGGGAAGCGCTACGACGTCCATTCACAAGGTGGGCAGCGGTCTTATAGTCAGCGACGAATCAAGAGTCACCGTAATGACGAGAAACAATAAGATGACTTTGATTGAGAGCGGCAAAGGCGTTGAGAAATATATCAAGACGCCGTCGCAGGGTTATCAGACAATCAATACGGTAGACGGCGGAGTTATCACCAACGAAAAGGCGGCTATATGTATGCTCAAGGACTATATATCACGTTGCTTGCCGGGCAATACCATCATCAAGCCTAAGATTAAGGCGCTCGTTCTCGTCGGTCAAGGCGTCGGACTTTCAGAAAAGAGAGATATTGAAAAAGTCTTGCGTAAGTCGGGAGCAAGCGAAGTAATCGTGCTTGAGTCGCCTGTTGCAGTTGCGGGCGCATTGGGATATGGCAGAGGACACTTTATCGTGGATATAGGCTCGTCCAAGACGGAGATTGCAATCGTCGGCGGCGACGGAATAGTCACGGGCTGCAGCGTGGATATCGGCGGAGATAAACTCACAAAAGCCATTGCCGATTATATGGTGACGAGTATGAGCAGTACCGTACCGTTTTCTTTGGCGGAGAAAATCAAGAGAGAACTTGGCAGTATGTACGACAACAACAATATGTCAATGCGCGTCAATGTGCGTAAGATAGGCATTGCCAAGACGCAAAGCGAAGTCATTACGTCAAAAGAGATTTTTGGAGTTATCGAGCCTTATATTGCCGATCTCGTCAATATTATATACAATATGTCTTTCCAAATCCCCGAGGATTTGAGCGGAGATATAGTCGGCGAAGGTATCGTACTTTGCGGCGGCGGAGCAAAACTCGCAGGGCTTGACGAATATATATCCAAGTTTATGAAGATGAAGGCAAAAGTCGTAGAAGACCCAACTACTATAGTATCAAGAGGCGGTATGCATTTCTTAGAAACTAATACCGATTTCGCAAAGATACTCAATGTAATCAATTATAGATAATTGCTAATAATTTGAAGGGAGGTAAAAATGGGACTGTTCAAAAAAGATAATTCCAATATTATCAAGACCACGTTGCATATCAACGCGCGCTTGCAACCGGAACATAGAGTGTCCTATTATGAAGAACACCTTCGAGGCATTTTCAAAAAAGAAAAATTAGGCAGTGTCGCCGGTGGTAATTCCGTCTTTTTCAACGATGGCGGTATTGCTAGCTGCGACGTTTATAT
>CAMWSW010000053.1 GCA_947176975.1 uncultured Clostridia bacterium
TCCCGTATCTTTGCATAGCTACCCTTTATTCCGTAAATAATAATTGTCGGTGCAACTCAACTAGAGTTACCCCGACGTTATATCGAGTTTCCCTAGTTTTGATTTTGCCGTTAAGACAAGGCAGGATGGTTACGAACTGCCCGACTATGTTGTTGATTTAAATATACTATTTGACTGCGCTATTGTCAAACAATATCGTATAATTTGACGAAAAAAGCAAAACGCAACCGCCGGTTGACAAATTGCAAATGGGTTGCAATTGCATTTTTAAACGCATTAAGATATAATTTAATTGATAAAACAAGGAGGCAACAATATGACTTTCGGAGAAAGATTATATCAACTGCGCAAACAAAAATATATATCGCAAGAAGAACTTGCAGATACTCTCAACTTAAGCAGACAATCGATATCCAAGTGGGAACTTGACCAGACCTACCCCGATATTGACAATCTCGTGAGGCTTGCCGAGTACTTTGAGGTAAGCGTGGATTATCTCGTCACAGGCGAAGATAAGGAAATTGCTGAACAACAAGACGATGAACAATCAAATCAAAAAAACGCAAACGAACAAAACTCGCAAACTACTAATAATATACTTGCTTGGCACTACGAGTACAAAAGCAAAAAGACGTATAAAGGCATACCGCTCGTACACGTAAATCTAGGTCTGGGAATATATTGCGCGAAAGGAATAATCGCAATAGGCAATATTGCAAAGGGCGTGATAGCAATCGGCGGACTGTCTTTTGGGATAGTATCTCTTGGCGCATTGGCGTTAGGCTTGCTTGCCTTTGGCGGTCTCGCAATAGGACTTCTTCTCGCGCTTGGCGGATATGCTATGAGTACCCTCGTTGCAGCAGGAGGAATTGCAGTGGGAACGTATGCGATAGGCGGTATCGCCGTGGGCTTTTATAAGGCAATTGGCGGCATTGCCGTTGCAAAACACCCGCTTGGAGCACTGAATTTTTATCTTGGATGCAAAAACACCTATCTACCGATATTGAAAATCTTTTAATGTTGTGCTATAATATATCCGATACCAATTTTGAGTATCGGATATTTTTATACAGCAAAGGTGCAATATGAATAATTTAAAGACTCCTTGGTCGGATAAAGCAGATACGACGGCGTACCCGCGACCGCAGATGTATCGTCCAAGTTATCACTCCCTTGACGGACAGTGGAACTACAAGATTCAAAAAGGCAATCTCGACAGCGAAGTCGACGGATTGTTTGACGGCGTAATAAGAGTTCCCTTCTCGCCCGAGTGTATGCTATCCGGCGTAGATAAGTGTCGCTTGACAAACGGCTTCGTTCAGCCCGACGAGGTGCTGATATACCGCCGTAAATTCCCAACGCACGAACAAGACAGGTTGGCTATTTTACACTTTGGCGCTGTAGACTACGAATGCAAAGTATTTCTCAACGGAAATCTCGTAGGCACTCATATCGGCGGATATACTTCATTTGAATGGGAAGTAAGCGAGTATCTCAAAGATCAGAATATCCTTGAGGTACGCGTCGTAGACCCATCCGACAGTATGCCGATAAGCAGAGGCAAGCAAAAGATAAATCACGGCGGAATTTGGTATACTCCCACGTCGGGAATTTGGCAAAGCGTGTGGATAGAATACGTACCCAAGACGTATATAAAATCCCTCAAGATCACTCCCAATCTCGACGAGAAATTTGTCAATATCAAAGTAAATACGAATACGTCTTGCGAAGCGCAAATTATACTCAACGGCAAGACGTATCCCACGCAAAACGGCGTAGCTTGCGTACCTGTTAACGAACCGCGCGAATGGTCGCCTGAAGACCCGTATCTTTATTTCTTTGACGCGACGTGCGGAGAGGACAAAGTGCACAGTTATTTTGCAATGCGCAAGTTCGGGATGGGCAAACGCGAAGACGGCAAACCTTGTTTTATGCTCAACAACAAACCGTATTTTATGACGGGTATGCTCGATCAAGGATATTGGTCGGACGGCTTATATACCGCCCCGAGCGACGACGCTCTGATATACGATATCAAACTCGCAAAGGAATGCGGATTCAACACGTTGCGCAAACATATCAAAGTCGAGCCTATGCGCTGGTATTACCACTGCGACAGACTTGGCATAATAGTATGGCAAGACTTTGTCAACGGAGGCGGCAATTATAATAAATCGGCAATATTGACCTTGCCGAATATAGGTATTAAAATAAAAGACAGCAACTACGGCTTTTACGCCCGCAATGATAAGGTCGGAAGAGATCTGTATTACAAAGAAATGGACGAAGTAGTCGCGCAACTGTATAACTGTCCCAGCATAGCCCTTTGGACTCCTTTCAACGAGGGCTGGGGACAATTCGATTCGCTCAAGGTATGCGAATATCTCAAGACGCTTGACAACACCCGTCTTATCGATCACGCAAGCGGTTGGAGCGACCAAGGCGGAGAGATTAGAAGCATTCACAGATATTTCATAAGTTTCAAAATGCCGCACAGAGAAAAACGCCCCGTTGCATTGACGGAATTCGGCGGATACGCTCTCAAGGTGGACGGACACACCTTCGTAGACAAAGCATTCGGATACGCAATGTACGCCGACTCAAGCGCGCTTGACGAAGCCTTGCGCAAACTGTGGCAAAATCAAATAATCCCCGCGAAAAAACAAGGACTTTGCGCGTCGATATATACCCAAGTGAGCGACGTACAAGACGAAGTCAACGGCATAGTCACTTACGACCGCCAAGTCGTCAAAGTCGACGCAAAAGCGCTTAAAGCGCTGAACGATGAGTTGACTGCTCAATAATGATAATAGGACGCGAATTTATACGCGTCCTTCTTTTTCCTCTATAAATTTTATTTTGCTCTTTACCACTCTGCCGACGGCAAAAGTAAGAGGCATATAAAACGCCGACATTCTTCCCCACTTGATAGACTCGATTTTGCCGTAAGCGTTGATACAGACTCCGCTGTCGACAAACTTGCAGAGCGTGTATTTGCCCGACGCGTGAGCAAGCGCTTTTGCGCAAGTTATCTTATCGTCATCCGCGCCGGATGAATTGATACTGAATATATATCTGCAACCTTTGAGCGCGCTTTGCCAAAGCTGGGGATAGCATACGTCGCTGTCGACGAAGATACATATCTTACCCCTTGACGTGCAATAAGAACGCACCGTAGCAGAGCCTACGTAGCCTTTGGGCGGCGTAACTTCGTCGCTTACGCCCAAGACGCGGCCGTTGTCAATTACCATTGCGCTGTTGAAAATTTTCTCGCCAATCTTGGCGCGCATAGCGGCTATAATAATCACGCCTTTGTCTGCGCTGTACTCTACTATACCCCTAAAAACTTTCGTCTTACCGCTGAGTTCCGCCGGCATATCCACAAGCCCTACGACTTCTCTCGTAAGAAGCAGAATATCATTGGGAGAAATCATTGCGCCGTACTCTTCTATCACTTTGTCAAATTCAATATCGGAAAAGCAAAAAATCATACTGCATTTTATGACGCTAACTTAAAAAGGGTGTCTAAAAATTTAAAGGACTGTCATCGACAGTCCTATATGATTTATTCTTCATCAAATGAATACGGTGTAACCTGATAAACATAATAGTTGAGCCAATTATTGAAAAGCAAGCACGCCGTACTGCGCCAAGAGAGATTTATATTATAAAGTCCGTCGTCCTCAAAATAGTTGACGGGTTTTTGAATATCCAATCCCTTGTCTACGTCTCTCAAGTATTCTTTCTTCAAGGTCGTGCGATCGTATTCGCTGTGTCCCATAAAGAAAAACCTTTTGTTGTCAGCACTCTTTATGACTGCAATACCGCACTCTTTTCCGCTTGCAAGCGCCTTGAGCTCTGGAATACTTCTCAACTTATCCTCGTCGATATCGGTATGACGCGACATAGGGATATACATCTTGTCGTTCATACCCTTGAGCAACAAGTCGTACTTATCCTCTGCGTTGACCTCATATATACCGAAAAGCTTTGAATCACGGACGTGCTTTGTAATACCGTAGTGATGATACAGTCCCGCTTGCGCCCCCCAACAGATATGTATCGTGGACGTCACGTGCGTGTCGGACCACTCCATTATCTCGCTGAGTTCTTTCCAATACGCCACTTCTTCAAAATCCATTTGTTCAACGGGCGCGCCCGTGATAATCATGCCATCAAAATGCCTATCCTTGATTTCGTCAAAGACCTTATAGAATTTGTGCATATGGCTTTGAGGTGTGTTTTTGGAGATATAAGAATCCATATTGACAAGTGTGACGTTGATTTGCAATGACGAATTGCCAAGCAATCGCATAAGCTGCGTCTCCGTGTCAATTTTCGTAGGCATTAGATTGACGATTGCAATCTCTATCGGGCGTATATCCTGTGTTACCGCTCTGTCGCTGGGCATAACAAAGATTTTCTCTTTGGAAAGCACGTCGAAAGCAGGTAAATCCTTTGGTATTACTATTGGCATATTTGCTCCTCGGAGCCTCTTCATAAGTTCTCACGAATATCTTGCTATTGATTTTTCCGCTAAGTTCGTCTAGCCATTGCGAACGTAACTCTGCTACGCTCACAATGTCTATCCTGCTTATCGCAAAAATCACTAACGCAATCTATCTCGTGTCACTTATTCATCGTCTCCATTATTTATAACTACTTTGTTTAGAACTATTTTCTATCAACTTTTTATATTAGTCTTTCAGCAACTTATAGCAAGATTACCGTATGAACTTAAAAAAGTCTACTTTATATAATCCAGCGCTTGTTTTACGTCTGCGATAAGGTCGTCTACGTTTTCTATACCCACGGACAAACGTATGAGCTCGGGAGATACTCCTGCATTGGCAAGTTCTTGGTCGTTCATCTGACGGTGCGTTGCGCTAGCCGGATGCAGACAACAACTGCGCGCGTCTGCCACGTGCGTCTCGATAGCAATTACTTTGAGACGCTTCATCACTTCTTCCGCAGCTTTTCTGCCGCCCTTAACGCCAAAACTCAATACTCCGCAAGAGCCGTTAGGCAGATACTTCTTTGCAAGTTCAAAATCGCTGTCTCCTTCGAGATTGGGGTACTTGACCCACTCGACGTTTTTATGGCTTTGCAAGAACTCTGCAATCTTCAATGCATTGGAACAATGTCTCTCCATTCTCACTGCAAGGCTCTCAAGTCCGAGATTGAGTATGTAAGCGTTTTGCGGAGACTGAATTGAGCCAAAGTCTCTCATAAGCTGCGCGGTAGCTTTGGTAATAAATGCTCCGCCAAGTCCAAATCTCTCAGTATAGGTCACGCCGTGATAGCTCTCGTCGGGAGTGCAAAGTCCTGCGAATTTGTCAGGGTACTTCGTCCAATCGAACTTGCCGCTGTCGATGATTGCACCGCCTACGCCTGCGCCGTGACCGTCCATATACTTGGTAGTGGAGTGCGTGACTATGTCTGCGCCCCATTCAAAAGGTCTGCAATTTATAGGCGTAGCAAAGGTATTGTCCACAACGAGCGGTACGCCGTGAGCGTGCGCTGCCTTTGCAAATCTCTCAATGTCGAATACTACTATTGCGGGATTGGCAATAGTCTCGCCGAATACAGCTTTGGTGTTGGGCTTAAAAGCCTTCTCGAGTTCTTCGTCGCTGCAATTTGGTTTGACGAAAGTAAATTCAATACCCATTCTCTTCATAGTTACTGCAAAGAGGTTGTACGTTCCGCCGTAGATAGTCGAAGACGCAACGACGTGGTCTCCGCAACCTGCAATATTGAATATAGCGTAGAAGTTGGCGGCTTGTCCGGAAGAAGTAAGCATACCTGCGCTTCCTCCCTCAAGTTCGCATATCTTCTGAGCTACGTAATCATTGGTGGGATTTTGAAGACGGGTATAGAAATATCCGCTCTCCTCAAGGTCAAACAGCTTTGCCATTGCCTCGCTGGTGTCGTATTTGAAAGTCGTGCTTTGGATTATTGGTATCTGTCTGGGTTCTCCGTTGCCGGGTTTGTAACCGCCTTGCACGCATATGGTCTCGATTTTGCTCATGTTTGCAACTCCTCTTTTTATTTATGATTTAATTTCTATATTCCTTGACTGCTCTGTCAATATCTCTCTTGGCTTCTCTGTCGGCAATCGACTTGCGCTTGTCGTGCAATTCCTTACCTTTTGCAAGACCTACTTCCACTTTGACAAGACCTTGACGGAAATAAATTTTGGTAGGCACGAGAGTGTACGACTTTTGCGTAACCGCTCCGCGCAGCTTGTCTATCTCTTTCTTATGCAAAAGCAACTTGCGGGGGCGCTTTGCGTCGACATTGAAATAACTTCCTTTCTCATAGGGCTTGATATGCGCGTTCATCAAAAAGACTTCTCCGCCCTTGACGATGCAGAAACTGTCTTTGAGATTTATCTGTCCCTGCCTTATGGACTTGACTTCGCAACCGACAAGCGCAATGCCTGCCTCATAGGTATCTTCTATGAAGTAATCGAAGTAGGCTTTTTTATTGTTGTCGATTATCTTTATCCCGTCAGCCATTGCAAGCTCCTTTGGTTATTATATCATATAATGCATAAATTGTTTATTGTTTTTTTATATTTTATATATTACTA
>CAMWSW010000054.1 GCA_947176975.1 uncultured Clostridia bacterium
GTCGTGCCCCGTCCAACTGGCCTCGTCACCCTGCCAAATACACTCAAGTCCGTCTTCGTCTTGAATGCTCAATAGGCTACTGCCTACTTCGTCTATTTTTACTTTCAGTTCGTCCGAATATATTATGCTCATAATATCTTCTCCTTATTATTTTAACGTGTCTTCGGCAAGTTTTTTGAAATACGGCAAAGACCGCTCTATCATATCGTAACTTACGCAGTACGCTATACGCACGTATCCCTCGCAGGCAAAGCTCTTTCCGCCTACGACGAGTATGTTGTACTCCTTTGCTTTTGCTACGAATTTGCTTTCCTCAATTGGGCATTTGACGAAGAGATAGAATGCGCCTTGAGGCTCTATGCACTCGAATCCGTATTCCGTCAACGCATCGTATAACAATCTCCTGTTTTTGTCGTACGCAGATACGTCGGTCTTTTCGTCTATGCAACTTCCGATAACGAGTTGTTGAAGCGACGGCGCATTGACAAAACCAAGTATTCTCGTCGCAACGCCGCAAGCTGCAAGAAGATTGTCGCAATCTTCCGCCTCGTCGGGTATGACAAGATAACCTATTCTCTCTCCGGGGAGAGAAAGCGACTTGGAATAGGAATAACCTATTATCGTATTGTCGTAGTATTTCGTCAAGAAAGGCACTTGGTTATTTCCGTATACGAGTTCTCTGTACGGCTCGTCGGAAATGAGATATATTGCCTCGCCCTTCTTCTCACTTTGCTCTTTGAGAATTGCGCCAAGTTCTTTTAGTGTGTCTTCTCCGTAAATAACGCCTGTGGGATTGTTGGGAGAATTGACTATTACGGCTTTTGTGCGCTTGCTTATCAAAGACTTCATAGCCTTCAAGTCGGGTTGAAAAGTCGGAGGATTTGGCGGTACGACTACGACCTTGCCTCCAACGTTGGCAACATAATTGTTGTATTCGCCAAAGTAAGGCGCAAATACTATTACCTCGTCGCCCTCGTTGATAATACTCTTCAACGCCACGTTGAGACCGCCTGCCGCGCCAACCGTCATAACGATGTTTTTAAAGTTTAATTTCGTACCGTATCTCTTATTGAGATTGTCGGCAATAGTCGCCCTCACGCTTTCAAATCCGCTGTTGAGCATATAACCGTGCAATGCTAGCGTATCGGTGTCTTGAGCAATTTTCACAATTGCCTCGTTGACTGCCTTCGGCGCAGGTACGCTGGGATTGCCGAGAGAAAAGTCGTATACGTTTTCTTTGCCGTATATGCTTGCTAGTCTCTTGCCCTCTTCAAACATAGCTCTTATCGCAGAGCCCGATTGCATTACGTCTTTTATCTTTTTTGAAATCATATCTATGCCTCAAATTTTTTGTTTTTCACTTACAACTTCAATGTCATTTCGACCGTAGCGGAGAAATCTCAATCGGTTGAGACCTTTCGACTTCGCTCAAGGTGACGATTAAAGTTTTTAATATACGCAATTCTTAACGTTGCCTGCCAAAAATTCTTTGACGTTGTCTATTGCAATGCGCATAAGTCTCGACCTTGCCTCTCTCGACGCCCAAGCGATATGCGGTGTGATATAGCAGTTAGGCGCGCCAATCAAAGGATTGTCTTCTGTAGGCGGTTCACTGGACAGTACGTCCGCGCCGTATCCCGCAATCTTCCCACTGTCAAGTCCTTGCCTTATCGCGGTTTCGTCGACTACTCCGCCCCTTGCCGTGTTGAGGATAATCACTCCGTCTTTCATCTTGGATATGGCGCAAGCGTCAATCATCTTGTCGCTGTCGCTATTCATAGGACAGTGCATACTTATGATATCGCTTTGTCTATACAGTTCGTCAAGCGTAGTCATTTTGGCAATACCGTCTTGGCAAGGCGTGCGTCTATACGCAAGTACTCTCATGCCCAACGCGCTTGCAATCTTTGCCACTTCCTTTGCTATTGCGCCATAACCCACGAGTCCAATAGTCTTGCCGTCAAGCTCGGTAATATCCTGTACTCTATAGCAAAAATCTTTGCAAGCCGACCAATCTCCTCCGCGTACCGACTGCGAGTGCTTGCCAACGCCCATTGCAATCTCCAAGAGAAGAGCTATCGTCAACTGCGCGACAGACTTTGTGGAATAGTCGGGAATATTGCACACGGGTATTCCCCTTTGCTTTGCCCAGTCCAAATCGACGACGTTGAAGCCCGTGGAAAGCAGTCCGATATATTTGAGCTTGTCTAATTGCGACAAGACATCTCTTGAGAGAATGACTTTGTTGGATATGAGTATATCCGCATACTTTGCTCTCTCGACGACTTTGTCGGCAGGCGTACGCTCGTAATAACAAACTTCGCCGAGCTCTTCAAGTTCACCCCAGCTCAATTCTCTCTCATCGGTCGTATATCCGTCAAGTATGACTATTTTCACAGTTTTCTCAACCCCTTTGGATAATGATTTTTTGCATATACTCCGTCGCATTTGCACCAACCGAGAGATACGCCTTTATACATAACCAACGCCCAACCTTTTATATCTTTTGCGTCAAGCGTCTGACCGCTCAAATACTTTTCCGCGTCTTGCTTATCAAGTGTCAAAACTTTTTTGACCTCATCTTCTTTCAACGCCATAGCTAAAGCGTGCGAAGGCTCAAATCTATTCTTTAAGTACTGACCAAGCTGCAAACCCGCTCTCTCTACTTTGAATCCGTCCAGCCTCGGCGTACCGTCTGGCATACAGTACAGAGTCTGCCCAAAAGAGAGATTTGCGTCAAACTCGACGTTGAGATTTTCTTTTTGCCAAGCCTTGTATTCTTTGACGGCTTTTGGATCTGTCTTGCTCGACTGCAAAGCGTATTTGCATTGGCTTGCCTCTCCGCTCCTCTTCAACACTGCAAAGAAATGACCTTCGCCGTCAAACTTGTGAGGAAATATCCTATTGGTCTTTGCAAGTTGGTCGTTGAACTTGCTACCGTCCAACGTATATCCGTCGCAAAACTTAAACTTGCTATCTACTACTTCAAAATCATCGTGAATTTGCAAAAAACCGTCGATTACTTCCTCGTTCTCTTGAATTGAAAATGTACACGTGGAATATACTATCACACCGTCGCTTTTGAGCATTTCCACTGCGCTTTCAAGTATGCCAAGTTGTCTTTGTTTGCAATTCTCCACGTTGGCAGGCGACCACTCGTCGACAGCCAAAGGATTCTTTCTGAACATACCTTCGCCCGAACAAGGCGCGTCTACCAAAATTCTGTCGAAAACACCCTTTAATCTCTCGGCAAGCGTATCGGGACTTTGACTCAAAACTATGCAGTTTCTCACTCCCATACGCTCTATATTTTGCGAAAGTATCTTTGCCCTTGACGGTATTATCTCGTTTGATACGAGCAAACCAGAATCTTGCAATTTACACGCAATCTGACTGCTTTTTCCACCGGGCGCGGCGCATAAATCAAGTACCGTATCTCCGCATTGAATACCCATACTCTCCACGACAGCCATTGCGCTTGGCTCTTGAATATAGAAGGCTCCGCCCTCGTGCAATACGCTCTTGCCGGGTCTTTCTTCACCGTTGAAATAATATCCGCTTTCACACCAAGGAATAGAGCGCAAATCAAACTCGTCAAATACCGCTTTGCCGTCGCATTTGAGGCAATTTATTCTCAATCCCTGTATTTTGTCTTTGTCGTAACTTGTCAAAAATTCGGCGTACTCCTCGCCTAACATTTTTTCCATTCTCGACAAAAATTCTTGCGGTAGTTGCATATCGTACCTATCAGCCTATTTGCGTTTTGTTATCTGCGCTTTGCTCTTGCGCAACGGATTGTTTCTTTGGCTTTGGCAATCCGTAATTTCTTATCTTTGCCATACTCCACGTCTTGACTTGCTCGTACGTAGATTTATCTATGCCCAAAATCTCCAACAACTGCTCTTCTTCGACTATTTCGATATGTCCGCCCGCCACGCTCATTACGTTCTTGGTGCGCAGACAAGCTTCACCGAATGGCAAGAAATAATGGAGTTTTGATATCTTTTGCGAATATACTCCGCCCTTTCTTCTTATGGTGTTGACGAGAAAAAGCGCTTGCTTAAATCTGTCCTTTTCAAATGCGGTGGAAAAACAAAAATGCTTGTCCACTATCTTGCTACCTTTCAAGAGCTTTGGATCGGGCTTGACGAATCTTGCGTATCCCGCCAACTTCTTGGTATACGATACTGTCATGTAATGATTTTTTACGCTGCCGTTTTCCACAGAATAAAAGGCGTTGGGACACTCGTGCAAAAGCTCTTGCAAGCCAACACCCTTTATTTCGCACATTTTCTTCGCCACCTGCAAAGTGAGATATGCGTCGTAATCGCTGCGATGCAAATTCTCCGTCGATATACCAAAGGCTTCGCAAATCTTTCCAAGTCCGTTTTCCACACTGTCGGGCATAAAATGGCGATGCAATATCTGCGTGTCGAAAGCGTTGAAGGTAAAGTACGGCAACTTGTATCTATTACATTCGGAGAGCAAGAAATTGATATCGTTGTTGACGGAGTGTCCGAAGATGACTACGTCGGGATTCTCAAGCAGTTTCTTGAACGTGGGATACGTAGCCTCAAAATCCGGCGCTTTGCGAAATTCCGACTTGTCGTAGCCCAGTTCTATGCCCTCTCCATCTCCTCGGGACGTGTGAAACTTGCTCTTGGGATTGACGAGTATATCTTTTTGCTCAATGATATTCAATCTTTCGTCTGCAAGCACGTAGCCAAGCGAGCATATTTTTCCATGCCCGCCGAAACAGTTGGCGCATTCGATATCAAAGAACAAATAATTCATAAATCCCTTTTACTTTTGTTTCCCTATAGCAAGAACTTAATTAAATTCTCATTCTCTTAAGAAGACTATTGCTAAGTGAGCGTGAGCAAAATTGCGTAAGTGATTTTTATGATAAGCAGGATACGGATTGTCGGCGTAGCAGAGCTACGTTGATAATTCGTAGACGAACTTAGCGCATAAATCGATAGCAAGTTTGCCACGGGAACTTAGTCATAGGCTTCTATAACAACGTGATGCCTTGCTTCTTGCAGTTTTCTATCTCTCTGTCGCTCCATATGGACGGCTGGACTTCGCCGATATGTCTCTTACCGAGCATAAACATACAAAGTCGCGACTGGCCTATTCCTCCGCCTATGGACAACGGCAATTTGCCGTTGGCAAGCGCAGTGTGGAAAGGAAGTTCCAATCTGTCCATAGCGTTTTCCTTTTGGAGTTGGTCGAGAAGAGAAGCTCTGTCGACTCTTATACCCATTGAGGAAAGTTCCAATCCTCTGCCAATCACGGGATAATCTACGAATATATCTCCGTTGAGCGACCAATCGTCATAATCGGGAGCTCTGCCGTCGTGCTTCTTGCCGCTCTTGAGAAGTCCGCCTATCTGCATAATAAATACCGCTCCGTATCTCTTTGCGGCGGCGTTTTCTCTCTCTTGCGGAGTGAGGTTGTGATAAGTATCTTCGAGTTCTTGCGTGGTGACGAAAGAAATCTCGCTTGGCATATTATACTTCTCAAGCAAATACTTATCTCTTACGATTTCGCACGTGGACTTGATAACCTTGTATATCTTCTTGACGGTATCTTTGAGATAATCAAGATTGCGGTCTTCTGCCGATATCACTTTTTCCCAATCCCATTGGTCTACGTAAATCGAGTGGATATTGTCTACTATCTCGTCGCGACGGATTGCGTTCATATCGGTATAAAGTCCCTTGTGCATTGCAAAGCCGTATTTCTTGAGAGCAAATCTCTTCCACTTTGCAAGCGAGTGTACAACTTCAGCAACCTTGCCGCTTTCTTTTATGTCAAAAGATACGGGACGCTCAACGCCGTTGAGATTATCGTTGAAACCGCTCTCTTGCAATACAAAAAGCGGAGCGGAAACTCTGCTCAAATCCAACTCTTGGGAGAGCGCATTGATAAATGTGTCTTTGCAATCCTTGATTGCTCTTTGCGTATCTAACAAACCTAATTCATTCATAATGTCACCTTAAATAATCTTTTTATATGTCAAAAATTCTTCCATCAAAGTCTTGAACTTCGTACCGTCGCAAGTCTTGATATAGAGATAATAATAGTTGTCCGCATACTCAAACCAAACGTTGTAATGAAAACGCGAAAACATACCTTTTTTGTGAGAATACTGTATTATCACGTCATCTACCTTTGCTTTGACAAAATCCTGCTTGTTGTCAAGAGCAACCTGCTCCTTGCAAAGGCTTGCAAAGATATCCTTTTGCTCGGTAGCGACGAGGACGTATTCTTCAATCTCTTCGTTGCCCCACATACACATGAGACGCTCTTTGATATAGACGAGCTTGTCTCCATCCATACCCTTGAAGCATTCAAACGAAGTGATATTCTTTGGATCGAAGAGAAGATACTGCGTACCGCTCTTGTCATTGTGCTTTGACAGAGCACCGCCGTCGTA